>JBAXXH010000316.1:0-3289 GCA_037127995.1 Methylococcaceae bacterium
AATATTTTATTAATACTACTGAATGGACGCTTTGAGTAGAGATCAGGGTGTCTGAACTTTGGTTTCTTTTAGCGTCAGAGTGTTGCCTTCAATCGCGTTTGAATGATAAGTCCATTCCAAAACCTGCTGCTCATGCAGCGTGCGCACGGTGTTTTCCGGCAACGGGCGAAGACTGGCAAGACGATTTTTTAAACTGTCAATTTCGGCGAACGCATTCACGTTATTCATTTCACAATACTCTCCCGTTCATCTATAGATTCTCGGATAAATAATTTCCATGCTAACAGATAACATCCCTTGAAGGGATGGTATCTGTGTGGGCTTTCGGCGATAAGAACTGGAAATTTAATTTTTGCTCGTTCCCAAGCTCCAGCTTGGGAATGCAGTATTGGAAAAATGTGACCTGCTTAATTGTCGCCACAGTGTAGCGACAATCTTTTCATCGGGAAAGGCTTCTGCAAACTGCACCATGCGGCGAAATTTTTAACTCTATATGATTTACAATAGGTAACACAATAACACAGGATTACAAATGTAAGCGGACATAAGATGAATTGATATAACCACAAGTCGTAGAGCCGTCATTCCGGCAGCGACTGCCGGAATCCAGTTGCCATGGATGGCGCTTACAAAACATCCAATCAGCTGATTTACAACCCGATAGTTCAAGCACACCTTTTCGTGCCCGACCTTTCCACGTTAAAATAGTATGATGACATTGGGCAATGTATCGATATTATGCGTTTGTCCGTTGAATGTTGGGCAACCCTAATTATAAATAACAAAACAACCTTAAAGAGCCATTAGCAATGACAACCACCTCGCCTTACAGCCTCATTGGCGGCGAACAAGCCCTCCTCAGTTTGGTTGACCGGCTTTACTTTTATATGGATACCCTGCCCGAGGCACAAGGCATACGCGCCATGCACCAAGCCAATCTTGCCTCCGCCAAGGCCAAGTTGTTCAAGTTTCTGTCTGGCTGGCTGGGCGGTCCCAACTTGTTCATCGAAGAATTCGGCCACCCGATGCTGCGTGCCCGTCATTTGCCGTTCGCAATTGGCGAGTCGGAACGTGACCAATGGATGCTGTGCATGAATAAAGCACTGGCGGAAATGACCCTGGATTTGCAGCTGAAAACCACTCTCCACAATGCTTTGCAGCAACTGGCAACGCACATGATTAATCAAGAGTCGGTGATGGCATCCCGTTGAGGCAGTGTTTGTATTTTTAGCACATTTTTAAATGATTGCCTCGACCGACAATGACTAGCATTTGACTCATTGGTTAAAATTTGAAAGTCGAACGTTCCCATACCTTCATCACTATTAAGCAAGATTACCATTAACCGCGTACAATTGTACCCAGTTGTACTCATTAACAAACAGGATAAAAAATGGAAGACCAATCCATCAAAAAAGTGACCTACTGGCAACCTTCGGCAGGCGACACCATCGCGGGTATCATTCAAGGCAGTGGTGCTGCTAATGATTTACTCTATGACGAACACAAGACTCTATTTTTACATAAGGATAACGGTACGCTTGTCGGTGTTGACCTAAATCGCTATTTGATACACAGCTTGAAACAACACAACGCCGCCTTGGGAGATTTAGTCACTGTGACTTTTCACGGCAAAGAGCAGAAAAATAGCGGACGTTCTTTTAATCGTTACACATTGTTAGTGGATAAGATTGCCGACTCGGTATAAAAAGCCCACCGTTAAGCCCTTCATGGTTCGACAAGCTCACCAGTACGTCACGACTGTCGGGGTTAGGGACACTTAAAATAATAGCCGACCAGACCAGCAATGGGGCGCTGACTGACGACCAGAAATATCAATGTTGTTGATTTTCAGTGTCCGCTTTGCCTATACAGAAACCACTTTAAAAAGCCCGAACGGCACGTACACTAAGCCGGCTGTGTTTGTTGTAACGATCCTGATCGCCATTGCCGAAGCCTTGGATCCACGCACTGTTGCTATCGAGTTCCGTTAAGCTCCAATAATCGTTTTTGGCAAAAGCACCCACACTATTTTTGTGTTCGTAGAGTACTTTTAACTCGATCTTTGTCGGTAAATGCCAGCCGTCGCCATAAACGCCAGCAGCGATAACGGCTTCATTCCAACTGAGCAAATTAGTTTCATCGGCGGCTTTGGCTTCCAAACCATGCACGCCGGAACTGTCGACATAATAAATCGTACCGCCATAAGGCCCCTTTTCTCCCACGACTGGCACGCTGCCCGACGCGCAGACACTCATACTCACTAGCGTTCCCGCAACCAGCCAAGCCATTGCCGCCATTTGTTTAAATCCAGTCATTGTTATATCCACAGGGTTGGCCTTGTTTAGCATAAGGCATAAAAAAAATTGGCATCCCGTTTGGGACGACTCGTGTGCGTTATTACCGTGTACCTTAACGACACCAATTTTCATGGTTTTTAGTGTGTCCTGTCAACGTAATCCCGGCATTATTAACACGTAACCTTTGGCAAGTCTTCCCGGCGCGTGGTGTAATGCGGTAAAACAGGTTCCCGGCTAGCCGCAGTTGAAGCCACCAAACCCGTTGAACCGGGCATGAGGGCTTTCGGAAAGGCCAGTTAATTTGATCCAGGTCGGTTGGTTAATCCAGGAAGACAAAATAACGCTGAATGCCATTGGCCGGATTGAGACCCTGGCACAGAAAGAATAACTTTCTATTATGAGATAGCGGTGCTCTAATGAGCCTCTGCGCCGGTTTATAGTAAACACAACGCCTTTATTCTTGGGACGAAAATATCTGGCAGATTAAACCGCCTAAAAAGCCCACGGTAAGAACACGCTCCTTTCAGGACATCGAAATATGCTGAAAGACTTATTGGATAAGGTATTCAGAAAATTTCATGAAACATACCTGTCGTTTATTTAAACGCACCCAAGTAGAGAAGTATGAGGTTGAAGTCTGTTTATACCCACAAGACTTGATATAAAACGATCAATTTTTAAACAAAGAGGTTAGTTAAAAATGAAAAATTATGAAGTTGTAGGCATTGAATTGCACATAGGCGGAGAAGATTACGAGATTAGCTTGGAGGGTTTTTATCTTGAAGCCCTGATTAAGGTTGGTCACGCGGACATTGAAGCCTTTTTACAGTCCAAAATAGAATCTCAAGGCGGTTGGCTTAAAGATGTGCCTATTGCTAACCAAACCCGTTGTGCGATTGTTCAAACATTGGCTGAACGTTAAGTGTAAAAATTAATGTAACTACTCAGCGTAATTTTTTTCAAAAAATAAAAAATAATACTTGACACGT
>JBAXXH010000317.1:0-3286 GCA_037127995.1 Methylococcaceae bacterium
TATCGACTGAAAGTGCTGTTCAATGATTTATGGGAAATGCCCGACAAACCTGCGGCATGTGCCTTCCTGACAGAGTGGTGTAACGAAGTTGACGCAGCCAAAATACCTGCCTTCATGACCTTCGCAAAAACAGTCAAAGCGCATTGGTCTGGCATCGTTCACTTCGTCGAATCACACATCACAAACGGTATATTGGAAGGCATTAATAGCAAGGTTCAATTAGCCAAAAGACGCGCCAGGGGTTACCGCAATATCCATAACTTTATCAACATGATTTATTTTCTCTGTGGAAAAATGAAATTTGATTACCCACTGTATTTCACATAGAGCCTTCGTTTTATATGAGTAGCCATGAATAAAAATTACAGGCTAAGATTGATTTTATGAAAATTATCAGTGCATCAGAATTATTAAATAAACTCGTATTATTGAGCTAATTTAATTTAACTGCTTGAAATTAATGGGGTGAACGACGGGGCTCGAACCCGCGACAACCGGAATCACAATCCGGGACTCTACCAACTGAGCTACGCTCACCATAATTATGGGATATTCGTTTAATGGTGCGCTTGGCAGGACTCGAACCTGCGACCCCCGGCTTAGAAGGCCGGTGCTCTATCCGGTTGAGCTACAAGCGCTAAACTGGTCGGGATGGAGGGATTCGAACCCCCGACATCCTGCTCCCAAAGCAGGCGCGCTACCAAACTGCGCTACATCCCGATAACTCTTTAAGGCTGATTGGTTGAATTTGCAAACCACCCTTGAAGAGCTGACTATTATGACGATGCATCTTCCTGTCGTCAATTTTTATTTTCACTAAAAGTGAAAATTACTTACAATTTGGTTTTAACCAGTTGATAAGTTTCTTCTACGACACCTTCAGAATTTTTTAAAATCGTTTCTAATTCAAGTAGTTTAGCTTCAGCGAAGGCTCTGTCTTTAAGACTGCCGGTATTAATATAAACATTGAGCGCGGCACTTTTTAAGCCGCTGTAGCCGGCCATTACCGCAGCGCCGGCATCACTGATAACACCCAGACTGCCTTTATTGGCTGCACAACGACTTAAGTCAATAGCTTCTGCACAAGCGCGTGCGCAATCCAAGGGTACTTGTGTCGCTGCTTTTAATACGGCTTGTATTACTTCAGTACGCGCTGCTTTTTCTTCGTCGGTTTCTTTAGGTAAGCCATAAGCCGTCATTAAGCGATTAAACACTTCAATATCCGCTTTAATCAAGCCGGTCAGTTTTTCACGTAACGCTTCTGACTTTTGCAGCAAGGCTTGCATTTCAGCTTCAACCTCGGCGTATTTGGGTTTGCCAATAGTCAAGTTACAGACCATGCTGGTTAATGCGGCAGACTGCGCACCCATCAGTGCAGAGACACTACCACCGCCTGGTGTGGCTGACTTGCTGGCTAATTCGTCAAGAAAGATTTGAATGGATTGGTCTTTTATTTCATTCATCAGGTAATTTTGAGGTTATTTATTGCAGGTCAAGTTTGTGTAAATGTAATTGTCGGGTTACGCTACGCTAACCCGATTTACTGACTACTCACTGATATTTTAAAACTATTCACGCCGCCAACTGGTGGTGCCATTAGGGGCATCTTCCAAAATTACGCGGTGTGTTTTTAAGTTATCGCGAATTTTATCCGCCAACGCCCAGTTTTTAGCTTTTTTAGCATCCAGACGGGCTTGTATTTGCTGGTCAATAACGGTATCTGTTTGTTCTTCGCTGTTATCAACGCCACTCTTTAAAAAACCTTCCGGGTCATCCTGCAACAGGCCTAACAAGCTACCTAACTGTCTTAAGGTGGCGGCCAACACGTAGGTTTTTTCGTGAGCGGTTTCTTTGGCTTTATTTAGATCTCTAGCCAAATCAAATAATACAGACACGGCGACAGGCGTATTAAAATCATCATCCATCGCCTGTTCAAATCGGGCTTTATAATCGGCATCTATAATGGCTCCTGCGCTGTCACAGCCACGCAAGGCGGTATAAAACCTTGTTAATGCGACGCCTGCATCATTCAGTTGTTCATCTGAATAATTCAAGGGGCTACGGTAATGACTGGAGAGAATAAAAAAGCGGATTATTTCAGGTTTATATTGTTTCAGCACTTCGCGCACGGTAAAAAAATTACCCAGCGACTTGGACATTTTTTCTTCATTAATTCGCACAAATCCATTGTGCATCCAAAAATTAACAAATTGTTCGCCGGTTGCACCTTCTGACTGGGCAATTTCATTTTCATGATGAGGGAACTGTAAATCCATGCCGCCACCATGAATGTCAAAATGATTGCCCAGGCAGCAAGTCGACATAGCCGAGCATTCAATATGCCAACCGGGACGGCCTAATCCCCAAGGCGATTGCCAGGCCGGTTCGTTGGCTTTGGCCATTTTCCATAAGACAAAATCCATGGGATTACGCTTTGCCAAGTCAACATCAACGCGCTCACCCGCTTGTAAGTCGTTTAAATTTTTGCCTGATAATTGTCCGTAATTTTTAAATTTTGTGACGGCGTAAAATACATCGCCATTGCCGCCGACATAAGCCAGGCCATTAGCGATTAATGCCTCAATCATGGTAATGATATTGGGAATAGAGTGTGTTGCCTTGGGTTCAGCATCGGGTGGCAATACTGAAAGCGCTTGCTCATCTTCATGCATGGCGGTAATAAAACGCTCGGTCAATTCGCCAAAAGCTTCGCCGTTGTCGTTGGCGCGCTGAATAATTTTGTCATCAATATCGGTAATATTTCTTACATAGGTCAAGGCATAACCCGAATAGCGAAAATAACGCGCGACGGTATCAAACACTACCATTACACGGGCATGGCCGATATGACAATAATCATAAACGGTCATGCCGCAAACATACATGCCGATTTTGCCTTCTATTCGCGGCTTGAATAATTCTTTTTTTCGGGTCAGGGTGTTATATATTTTTAACATAAATTTATAAGTTATACCGTTAGGCAAAGTCTGCATACAGCGCCTAATTTTATAGCAAACGGGCTGCCGATTGTGAGATCGCCAGGCAACAAAATAGTACAATCTACCAAGCGACTACTTCTCTTTCAAGATAAAAACACATAAAATCTATCTTTTGCATCACCCGTAAGGAAAAATAAATGCATACAATCATTCTTTTTATGATGCTGTCTTTAACCTCAACACTTTCATTTTCAACGGAAAAAACTATGTCAGATACACAAACAAAAGTTAAATTAACCACCACGCTCGGTGAAGTTATTATTCAGCTAAATACTGAAAAAGCACCG
>JBAXXH010000318.1:0-3253 GCA_037127995.1 Methylococcaceae bacterium
AGCCGTAAAGACGATTCAGCCGGAAAAAAAGCCGCCGCTTACTGCATCAATCAATTAATCTCAAGTCTTGGCGGCATCAATATCAACAATTCGTCTGACTTTAAGTTATTGGATAGGGAAATCGTAAACATCATTATTCACAGGCTGCCTGAAAGGGAGCGGTTTTTTCGCGGACTGACCAGTTGGTTGGGTTTTGCTGAAGAATATATTTATTTCGACGTTGCCACTCGCCAAGGCGATGAAAGCAAATGGTCTTTCTGGTCATTGTTGGAATTGGCGATTACCGCGCTAACCTCTTTCACTTCCTTGCCGTTGAGAATTGTGACTTTTTTAGGGTTTGCAACCTTGATATTAGGCTTTTTCGTCGCCGGTGACACAGTTGTATCTTTGATAAGAGGTCAAGCCGTCTCAGGCTTCGCGACCATTATCATTAGTCTGTTATTGATTGGTAGTTTTATTATGATCAGCTTGGGCATCATTGGTGAATATATCGCCAAGATTTATGAAGAAGTTAAAGCCAGACCGCATTATCTGGTTAAAGCCAGCGTTGGCATCAAAGACAAGAAACCCGAATAAGTGATGCTATGTTGAGCAGCCTTTAATAAAAAATAGGTTATCAATTTAAACCGGGACAAATAAATAAAACCGGTCTATTGATTCCGGGAACGCTGAGCCCCGGCTCGGCGTAGTCACCAACAGTCAGTAATCGACTTGACTATCCCGTGCCGAGCTGGGGCTCGGCGCTCCCGGGAAGTTTCTTTAATCTCCTGTTTCTTTTACTTATCCAACTGGGAGGTAAATCGGCAAGGCGCTGCACCCGGCATGGGCGGCTTGATTGCCCAGCTATAATGCAGCTCTTTTCCTCGTGGCGCATGACCCCAAGACAAAGAAAACCCGCCTTTTGCAGTGGCTTGACTAAACAACAATGAATAGGCGTCGGGAACTGTTTCTGTTTTAACCAGGATGATAAAAGCACCGCAAGCTGCCACATCGTGTGCGTTTACCCAAGGCGATTCCAGGGCATTATTGTCAATAAACAAAGTAGGTTCGGGGCGGGCATAAAGCAACACATTACCACCCGTCCAGGAATCTGAAATTACGATGGCTAACGGCTCTTTTTGTTGAGCTGACCAGATTTCAGTCACTTTGTTGGCTAATGCTTCACCTGGAAAGTTTAACCTCGCGGCACTCCCAACGATGTTGGGGTAGATTAAGGCGACCGCAAAGAAAAAAATCAAAATGATCGCTTGCGTTATCCATGCCAAGCCACTAACCACTTTTAAAAGTTGCGTGTCATCCAGTTGCTTATAAAAACATTTTGTTATCAAAATACCCGGAGGCAGAAAAAAAGCGGTTACCCAATTACTGTTTAACGGACTTGCTGATAACAGCGGCACCATCATGGCCAAAATCAGTGGCGTTAACAGAACAACCAGCAAGAAGCGTAAATCATGGTTTGATTCAGGCAGGTCGGAGGCTGCAATCGTCGCAACCTTAATAGTACCTTTCTTGATAAAGAACCAAACTCCCAGCAGCAGCGGTAACGCAAAGACCAAGCGAACCATCACGTTAGCAACAAAACCGATAAGAATACCCAGTCTGCTGTCTGATTCTGCCAATTTATCATGGATATAAGTGAACGGAATCCAGTTGTTATCAATCAACCAAAGCACATGGGGCGAAATGACCAGCATAAAAATAATGCTACTGACGAGCAAACCCAAAATAATGCGCGTGTCTGACCATAAGCGTTGCCAGATTATAAATACAAAAAAACCGGCTATTATCAACATAGCACTGTATTTGGTGAGCATCGCCAAGCCACAAGCAATACCCAGCCAAAGCCAATTTGAGAGCGACTTGGGATTGCGGAGTGCGCTGTAAAAATAATACAAGGCCGCCGCCGTGAACGGCAAAGAAACCGTATTGTGATTAAACGTAAACGCCCTGGAATTGTGATACGCAATTAACGAGGTGATGAGTACCGCAACAATCGCCTGTTTTTTTGGCAGCATTTGTTTTGCCAGCAGCCAAACATAAAACAGCGCCACCACCGAACAGCCTTGTGCAGCAAAGACCGTCAACCCAATTGAAGGCCCGCCGAACAGGTCGTTTAAGGCATGCAGCAAAGCGGAGGGCAGCGGTGGATGCTTGTAATAACCCCATTGCCAGCTTTGCGACCAAACCACTTGCTCAATACTATCCAACTCTGAGGATAACAGCAGCAGTGCTGAAAGCAGTGTCCAGGACATTAAATAAACCGCCAAAAAAGCAAACAAGCCAAGCTCATCTTTATCCGTCGCTATCAAGGCGAACTTATTCTTAATTAACCTAATAAAGTCGATCATGGTGATGTTATTTTTTAATGGTTGGATTGAGTGAAAGTGAACTGTTTTTTTATAATAATACCATAGGTTCAAGCCCGTTAAGCCACCCGGCAAACCCGAGCTATCAGTTTATCGTACTTAAGATTGTCGATAACAACATCCGCTTTACACTAAATTACCCCGCTCAAGTGCGTATTAATAGGCGCATTAATGCTACTATATCCGCTTTTTACAGTCGCTTCCGGATGGCGGTTTTTGAAAGGTTAATTGGATATGAAAAATATTATTGTTATGTCAGGCGATATTGGCAGTGGCAAATCCTCCGTGGCAACTGCGCTAAAACAGCTGACCGGCTATGACATCATTGGCACCGGCACCATACAACGCGCCATAGCAGCCAGACGCGGCCTAACCACCCTGGAGCTGAATAAAATATCACAAACAGACCGCAGCATTGATGATGAAATCGATTCTTATGTGATTGAAACAGGCAAAACCCAAGATCACTTAATTCTGGACTCCCGACTGGCTTGGCACTTTATTCCAAGCGCCTTTAAAGTTTTTTTGTCCGTTGATCCGGTTGTCGGAGCCGAGCGGGTATTTAACGCCTCACGCAATGACGAAAACAACCCCTCGCTGGAAGTAACGCTTGAAAATAACCTGAAACGCCAAAGCATCGAAGACCAGCGTTTTAACCAGTTATATAACGTGCACTTTAGAAAATACGGTAATTATGACTTAATCATTGATACCTCTTACACGTCCCCAGAAGCGATTGCCCAAAAGATCAAAGATTGCTTTGATACCCTATCAAACCAGCTTTCGTATTCATCGCTGTGGATAGCACCCAAAAAACTATTACCGACACAATCTATAAAAGACTTTTCCGGCAAACCCGCGAATGATGGCATTCAAGAAAATCAACC
>JBAXXH010000319.1:0-3220 GCA_037127995.1 Methylococcaceae bacterium
GAGCAGAGGACTGAAAATCCTCGTGTCGACGGTTCGATTCCGCCCCTGGGCACCATGAATTCTAAAGGCTCCGATTTTATCGGGGCCTTTTTTATGTCTGCTGTTTTTTTAATCCGGTCTTCTTTTTCATAACCAAGGTGATTGAGCATTGTCAGGCTGGTATAATCAGAAAAATATTAAGTTGAACCCCACTGAGGCAACTCATGAGCCTGACAGAAAAAAGCATACAATTTTTGGAAGAAAATATTCCCATTTTGGCCGAGGCCGCCTTAAAACAAGCCTATTGGCAGGCATTGGCTTCAGGTAGTAGTGTATTGATTTGTGAAGATGACGCATTGGTTGAAATATTCCCTGACGGAACCAAAAAAATACTTAAACAACTTGAGCCGCAAAGCTCGTTTACTGTAGGTCAACGACTGGAATTAACATGAGCGATTCCGTTCCTCGTTTACGAATGTTCGCAGGACCGAACGGATCAGGTAAAAGTACAATTAACGCTTTGGTTCGCCCTGAATTATTGGGAATTTACATTAATCCAGACGACATAGAAAAAACTATTCGTGAACGAGGCGACTTTCTTGATCTTGAAAGTTATGGCGTGATCACATCAGCAACAGAAATTCTGAACTTTTTTCAAAAATCCACGTTATTGGAAACAACTGACTTGCTGGATGAAGCGTTGGAGTTGAGCTTTGACGATAATAAACTAAGTTTTTTTAATATAACTGTTAATGCTTATTTTGCGTCGGTAGCAGCTGACTTTATTCGGCATAAATTACTACAAGCAAAAACCAGCTTTACCTTTGAAACGGTAATGTCATCTCCTGATAAGGTCGCTTTTTTGCGTAAAGCACAAAAAAAAGGCTACCGTACTTACCTTTATTATGTCGCTACTGAATATCCGGAAATTAATATCTCACGAGTTCGATATCGGGTAAAAATGGGCGGACATCCAGTGCCTGAAGATAAAATTGTTACCCGTTATTTTCGCTCTCTGGATTTACTAAAAGAAGCTATTAGTTACACTAATCGTGCATACATTTTTGATAACTCCAGCTCAAAACAAAATTACTGATGGCCACAAATTAGAGCTGAAAATTGAAAAGATACCCAATTGGTTTAAACATGCAGTATTGGACAAGAACGGATGCAAATTATAAATTTAACACAGCTTCTGCTTTTTTTACCCGCGTAACTTTACTATGCAATACCCTACTGAAAAAAATAACTTCCTCATTAAACATGTCCAGCTTCTTAAAGACAGCTATCGGCACTTGCTGTTGAAAGACCTCATCGAAAACACCTATTCCGACGAAGCATTTGCTCGCCAATTATTCCATGCTTCTTTTGCCATTGTTAGCCATGACACCACTAGTGATCCGGTTTTTAATTACGCCAATCTAAAAGCGCTGGAATTGTTTGAGCTCGGTTGGGAAGACTTTATCCGACTGCCTTCCCGGTTGTCCGCAGAACCCGTTAATCAGACAGAGCGTAAACGCTTGCTGGCAGAAGTCACCCAAAAAGGCTATATCGATCATTATGAAGGCGTTCGTATCTCTAGTACCGGTAAGCGGTTTATGATTAAAAATGCCGTGGTTTGGAATTTGATGGATGGTGAGGGGAATTATCAAGGACAGGCCGCTTGGTTCGGAGAATGGGCGTTTTTATAGGAATACTATGGTATGGTAGATTTTTTCATTACACGACCTGACTTGACCCAGATATTACGCAATGCGTGCAAAAAACTATAACTGTAACAGTGCTTCTTGCACTATTGAGTTTCGTTTTTTTTACACAGTGAATATCACAGAAAACAACTTATTGGAATAAATATGAAATTATATATTGGCTTACTGGTGTTTGTTTTTACCTCGAGTGTGCAGGCGCAGGCGGATTTCACTTTCACGCCTCTTGAACCGCAAACTATTTCGCAACTTAATAAGATATTGACTAAAGAGCGCACTGTTTTTTCCAGCGGAATACCTAAGACTTTTAAGTTGCCACATTATTCGCCTGCCAAATACGAGGTAGAGCTTTATAAAGTCGCTTACGATTCGGTTATCCCGGAGCAGGGCAATAAGCCAACCAAGGCCTTTGGTTTATTGGCCATTCCTAAAATTCGTGATGCTTCAGCTCTGCCTATCGTCTCTTATCAGCACGGTACTGTCTTTGGAAAACATGACGTACCATCGTATGCCTTTGCTGACCCCATTAATTCTGCCGCTTATGAAACTCGGTTGATGGTTGCCGAGTTTGCCGGTCAAGGTTATATGGTAATTGCCGCTGATTACTTCGGCATGGGAGATTCTATAGAACCTGAAGGATATACTGTCAAGGCCAGCGAACAGCAAGCTTGTATTGATTTGTATGAGGCCGCCATTCAATTCCTTAAAGACAAAAAGAACATAAGCCAGACAGATCTCTTTCTGACAGGCTGGTCTCAAGGCGGCTTGGTTACGACTGCCTTCCTTGAGAAACTTGAGAGTCGAAACATCCCTGTTAAAGCCGCATCGACTGCAGCAGCCCCCAATGATATTTTTGCTGCACTGAACGGGTGGATTTATCACCCAAGAACAATCGATGCCAAGTGGTTAAATACGTTGGTTGGCCTTACCGCATTCTCTTATGAAAATTATTTTTCCAAACCGGGTCTTGCAAAAGACGTTATAAAAGCGGCTTACTACGATGACTTGCGAAAAATATATGAGCGGAATTACAATGGTATAGATGAACTTAAGGCGATAATTAAAAGCCTCCCGACTGACTTCAAAAAGTTGCTTAATGATAAATATTCAGACCCCGGCTATTTTGTTGATTCTGACTATGGCAAAATCTTGTCCGACATGCAAACCTATCGCAGGGTATTTAAAACCAAGGTAAAAATGTATTACGGTACCATGGATGAAGTTATTTCCATTCCAATAGGTCAACTGGCATCAACGTATCAAAAAAGCATGGGCAGTCAGTTACTGGTTACTGAGTTTGTTAAATCAGGCGATCACCATGCAACATTTCTCACTTCCGTGGCTCGTCAAAAAGAATGGTTCGATACCTTAAAATCACACTAAGCGAACCTCAACTATTGTGTGAAGATTGATAGCTGTTTAGTTCTTGCATGGTAAAAATATGAGTAACGGGGTTGCAAAGTATTAATACATAAAAACATAATTTTGGTCGAGATAGAAATGTGGCGCACGCCTGTTTTAGGCCGATTAACTTC
>JBAXXH010000320.1:0-3202 GCA_037127995.1 Methylococcaceae bacterium
ATTCGGAAATGATACACCGGGATAATATGGTGCTGATCTAGGTTTTTTGGATCAAGCAAGGTTAAAGAAGAGCAATAGAACAGGTTATGTAACAAAATCGTAAGTATTCACCTCCCCCTTTGAAAAAGGGGGAGAGCAAAGCGAGGGGGCAGAGGGGGATTTATCTAATAAAATCTCCCCTAACCCCTCTTTTTCAAAGAGGGGGACTGAGTAGTTACCAAAATCGCAAAATCCAGCATCGGTTTGATCTAGTCCAGGAAACTGATTGTACTCATAAAAATCATCACAACAGCGGTGTACTATGCAATCTTCTGAAAAAAATAATTCAGCACAGTTCCTGGAACATCAGCTACAAGACACTATTACGCTGCTTGAAAAACAGCAACTGGAAAAATCGCTAGTTCAAAGAGGCCCTGGAGCCCATCATGAACTGGTTGAGGCAATGCTGCAAAATCAGCAGCAAGCCCGGCTTCAGGAAAAGTTTGCACATTTACATCCTGCCGATATCGCGTTTATTCTCGAATCGTTGCCGCTGGATCAACGGAAGACGGCATGGGATGCCATTAAAACCTTACATGACGGGCAAGTGTTGCTGGAAGTGTCCGATGCGGTCCGGCATACCCTCATTTCAGGCATGGAAGCGGAAGAGTTGGCAACGGTCGCCGGCAAATTAAACACCGATGAAATAGCCGATATTGCCGCAGACATTCCCAAACGGACAATGTTGAAAATTCTGCGCTCGTTGAACAGCAAAGAACGCAATCACTTAAATGCTATTTTGTCCTACCAGGAAAACCAGGTCGGTGCGCTGATGGATTTTGGCATGATCACTATACGGGCTGATCTCAATTTAAAAGCGATCATCGCTTATATCCGCAGACTGGGCAAATTACCCAGTCACACCGATAAATTATTTGTCGTGGATCAGTACGATAAAGTGCAGGGCATATTGCCATTGCAACGCTTATTGACGCATCCTCCCTCCCATCAGGTGGCCGATGTGATGGTGACCGATTTTATTCGCTTTCAGATTGATCAGGAGGCCGCCGAAGCGGCACGGGCATTTGAGCGTTATGACTTGATCTCCGCACCGGTCGTCGATGATGACGGTAAGCTACAGGGACGGCTTTGTGTCGATAATATACTGGATTTTATTCGTGAAAAAACCGATGAAGACCTGTTGACTCAGGCGGGTGTCGGCGAAGAAGAAGATTTATTTTCCAGTGTCTGGAAAAGTGCCAGAAACCGTTGGGGCTGGTTATTAATCAACATTGCAACGGCCTTTGCTTCGACGCGTATTATTGGTGTATTTGAAGATATTATTTTGCAACTGGTCGCTCTGGCCTCATTAATGCCGATTATTGCCGCGATGGGTGGCAATACCGGCAATCAAACCAGTATGCTGATTATCCGGTCCTTGGCATTGGGGCAAATCACCCCCAGCAATATACGCCGCTTGATAAAAAAAGAACTGACGCTTGCGCTTATCAACGGTACTTTTATCGGCTTGATTATGGGCTTGTTGAGTCTGCTGCTTTATCAGGATAGTGCCCTTTCCGCCGTAATGGCAATTGCCATGTTTATTAATCTGCTAGTTGCCGTGGTGGTGGGTCTCGGCATTCCCCTGTTACGTCATAAATTCGGCAAAGACCCCGCCGTGGGCACCAGCGTTATTCTGACGGCTGTTACGGATTCGATGGGCTTCTTTATTTTTCTGGGCTTGGCGAGTTTGTTTTTAATCAAGTAGAAACACGACAAATCGTTGCCTGACTCTGAAACGCCACCGCCTTAAAGTTCCTGTGTAGTGAGCCATGCCCCCCTACTCCTACAAAGCTTAATTCCGAAGCGTGTGGAGACTATAAAGTGGGGGCTTATTTATTGCGAGTTGCCTAAGTGTATATCTACATCCTACCCACGACGGACGATGAGATGTTGAAATATCTATTTTAAACTGTGATAAAGCCGCGCTCATTTTGGCGCAGAACGCAGAGAGTAATTTATCCGTTAACCGCACTTCACCAGTGCATTAAGCTACTTTATATGTTTCTGTTATTGCAGAGTTTTCCAATAGATTTTTAAATGTTACCATTAAGCATAAAACCTCATCAACCATTTCCAAAAAATCATCCTTATCTATTTCCATTGATTCTCCATGAGCAACATGATTTCTTCTGCCAACTAACTTAAGATCAATCAATTTTTCTTTAGCTTCAAATATTGCGTAATCCAAGCCTAAGCACCACATAATTTCTTTAAGTACAGTTGTTGATAGATTTGACTGAGTATCAACAACATTCTTAAAAGGTATGCGTACTCTAGTGGTTTGATTTTCAATAATATATCGTGTTACTTCATCAAAAGCAGAGTATTTATTTGATTCGCTGGCCTTATCAATTTTGCCTCTCACGAGCAAAGTAACAAAATTGCTCCTTAGTTCAGATATATTATGTCTTTGCCCGGCAACATATTCTAAGAAGTATGTTCCTGATTTTTTTACAAACCCTTCCCAATGAGCATACAACAAAGCAATTCCTGATCTACATAGCACACGCTTCCGTAAGTCTGAAATCGTAGGCTCTTTAATCAGGTTCTTTAGCTCCGATATCTCTCTTAATCTCCAAACATGATCTTGCCCAATTTTGTCAATGAGGTTTTCTTTTGTTCTAATTGCCACCTGAAAAGACCTCTCTACCAAAGGGCAAAATTTTAGGTAGCCTTCTAGTAGCTGTAATTCCTGATCCTGACCAGTCGGTATACTGGTTATTGCTCCATATGCTTGCGGCCTTTTCCGACACATTTTTAATGTGGACATTTTTATTTATGTTGAATCCAATTCCGTATGCAACAACTTCAAACTGAGATAATAAAAATCCGCCAGTAAATTTATTTTTCGAAATACTGAATCTCTTAAATGATTCGTCTGATAATTCTTTAGACAAAAAATCGAATGTCTTTTTAAACAGTGCTTCCCATGTGACTTTATTAAAATTGGTGTCAGCTGCAATAATACGCATTTTTTCCGTAATAAAAACACCTACATCGCCAATTCGAAGTAATTCTTGCTCATCAATCAATGTGAATATAAGAAAACGCAAAGCTAATTCAAGGTCGTAAGACTCACTTAATGGTCGATCACTTAGGGAAATACACTCTTGAAATGGCTCATATGAAGCCAATGATTGCAGCCATGTGTAAAAATTTT
>JBAXXH010000321.1:0-3201 GCA_037127995.1 Methylococcaceae bacterium
CAGGGACTCGTACGGCTCATCCCTGCCGAAGAAGTCAGTCGCAAAGCTCGAGACCCGTTGAGGCGAGTTATTAATTTCACCCTGGCGCTGAAGCTGAAGACTTTGAAGCAATCGCGTTCTTTGAGTCTCGGCAACTTGGTCTTGGTGCTTCGTATGTCGCAGAATTTGAGGAGCTCATGCCGATCGTTGCTCAGACCCCGCATCACTACCGTATTGAGCGTAAGCCCAATATCCGGCGTGTTTCTCTCAGGCGGTTTCCTTTTAACTCGATATTCAAGTTTTTATTCATTGATTTTAAAAAATGATGCAGGTGAGTTTATCAAATCATAGCTGAGACCAGACAGTTAACCTAATGACGAACTATAGTCGCGACGTAGGCGTCGCTCCCACGGTGGGAGCGACGCCTACGTCGCGACTAACGAAAACATCTTGATTTATCCGGGATTGCCTCAGTCAAGCTAAAAAAACTGGAACAACGAGTTCAAGATTATTTTTCGGGATGTCGAAAGCATAGTCCAAATTCTCGCTGTTTCACACAAGCTACGAAAGCCTGACTACTGGCTGGATCGCCTCTGACACAACCGTAGGGTACACTGTGCGTACCTGTCACAAACAAATCTGAATATGACCAATAACCGTTTCTCTGATGCAGAGTGTGCCGCTGTCTACCGGGCTATTTATGAGCGCCGTGATATGCGCCATTTTTTATCCGACCCCATAGCTCCCGAAATTTTAACCCGCTTGCTGGATGCTACCCATCTGCGCCCAGTGTCGGTTTTATGCAGCCGTGGCGGTTTATTCGTATCAGTTGCCCGGACTTGCGCCAGTCTATTCATGGTTTGGTTGAGCAGGAACGCCTCAGCACCGCCCAGGCTTTAAATGAGCGTGAAGACGAATTTATGAAGCTAAAAGTGGAAGGTATCATGGAGTGCCCGGTGGTATTGGTTGCCGCCCTTTGTGAGCAACGTGACCACTACATTTTTGGTCGCCGCACCCTTCCGGAAATGGATTTGGCATCGCTGTCCTGTGCCATTCAAAATATGTGGCTGGCAGCACGCGCAGAAGGTTTAGGCTTGGGATGGATATCCATGTTTGAGCCGGAAGCCTTAAAAAACTTATTGAACATGCCTGAAGACAGTCGACCCATCGCCATTTTATGCCTGGGTCACGTCGAACAATTTTATGACAAACCGATGCTGGAACAGCAACACTGGGAAGATCGTAAGAACCTTAATACCTTGTTATTTGAAAACACCTGGAATACACCGTGCCCCTAGATTTTGTTATTGCCCCCCGCTCTCAAACCCTTAACTTATTGTTACAAACTAAAATAGACCAGAAAACCAAGCCGTTGGGTGCCTTAGGCCAACTGGAATCATTAGCCTTACAAATCGGGTTGTGCCAAAACACCCTGACGCCCAGCCTAAACAAGCCCTGTATCATGATTTTTGCAGGCGACCATGGCATTGTTGAATCGGGAGTAAGCGCTTATCCGCAAACCGTTACCGCGCAAATGGTCGCCAACTTTTTGTCTGGAGGGGCGGCTATCAGCGTTCTTGCCAAGCAACACCAATTGGAATTACTGGTTGTTGATGCCGGAGTCAATGCTGATTTAGAGAGTCATCCCAAGCTGATTGATGCAAAAATGGCTAAAGGAACGCTTAACTTTTCAACCGATCCGGCCATGAGCCCGGAGGTTTGTACGCAAGCCATACAAGCCGGAGCAAAACAGGTCTTACAGCAAGTTAATGACGGCTGTAATTGCATCGGTTTTGGTGAAATGGGAATCGGCAATACCTCGTCCGCCGCTTTACTGATGCACTGTTTAACCGCTATCCCGTTGGCACAATGCGTTGGCCGTGGCACCGGTTTAAATGATGAGCAGTTACAAAATAAACTAACCGTATTGCAGCAAGCACTCACTCAACATAAAGAAACAACAAGGCCTTTAGACGTGTTGGCCACTTTTGGCGGGTTTGAAATTGCCATGATGGTCGGTGCGTATCTTAAAGCGGCCGAGTCCGGCATGTTAATTATGGTGGACGGTTTTATAGCCAGTACAGCGCTTTTGGTCGCCTATAAACTTCACCCTCAAGTGCTCGATTATTGTGTATTTTGCCATGTTTCCAACGAACAGGGGCATCAAGCGTTGTTGAATCAGTTTAACGCCAAGCCCTTGTTGAATCTGGACTTACGTTTGGGCGAAGGCTCCGGCATTGCATTGGCCTATCCATTACTGCAATCAGCGGTCATATTTTTGAATCAAATGTCCACCTTTGCTGAAGCAGGGGTTGATCATTAAATCGTACTTTGATCAACCGTTAAAAAATAGAACACAGATAACACGGATTTTACTGATAGACACGAATAAAAAACTTCTCAATCTTCAAGTTTTTTACTTGATTTCGGGGATTTCAGCGATAACGAACAATAGGCGTAGGCCGGAATAAGACCACCCAAGCGTAGCGCGTGGTGGCGTTTCCGGCACACTCGTTCAGGATGCCGGAAACGCTTATTCTCGCTTATGCTCGAAAAGTCTTATTCCGGCCTACGACTAAAAATAAAATCCGTTGAAACCCGTGCTCCATGATAAAACCAACGGCTAAAGAGACGTTGATTCGGCTTTCTGCTCACGCGCCAATAGATTTTGAACTGCGGTTCTGGGTGCCAAACCTTCGTAAAGCACTTTATAGGTTTGTTCGGTAATGGGCATGTCTATGGCGAGTTTTATTGCCAGTAAAAAAGTTTCCTTGGCAGCAGATATACCTTCAATTTCTTGACCAATTTCCTGGGTGGCGGTTGCTATATCTTTACCTTGCCCCAATGCCAAACCAAAGCGCCGGTTTCTGGATTGATTGTCGGTACAGGTTAAAATAAGATCACCCAAACCCGCCAACCCCATAAAGGTTTCCTGTTTACCGCCCAGCGCAACGCCCAAACGAATGATTTCGTTAAGACCCCGCGTTATTAATGCAGACCGGGTATTGGCACCAAAACCCAGACCATCGGCAATGCCTGCGGCAATAGCCAGAACATTTTTTACTGCACCCCCCACTTCAACGCCCACCACATCCGAACTGGTATAGATTCTAAAATGACCGCTATGAAAGATACCACTCAGCTGTTTGGCAAAACTTGGCTGCACAGAGGCTATGGTAATGGCCGTTGGCAAGTTGGCAGCCACTTCATGAGCAAACGTGG
>JBAXXH010000322.1:0-3182 GCA_037127995.1 Methylococcaceae bacterium
TATCATGCCGGAGTATGGCGAATGGGTTTGATCGGATATTAAGGTGATTCTAAGACCGCCCAGGGGATTCATGGCCATCATCTTTAAGACCTGAATATTGGCATGTCCACCGCCAAGTAAGACCAAATCGGAAACAACCGGCGTTGCGTTTTTATCCATGTTGCAGACTCTTTAAAAAATTCAGACACTCCTGCCAAGAACCTTGATATAAGGTATTTCGTGGCTTTAAAAACAGCGAATGCTGATAAAGTTTGTCGTAATAATGTGAGAGCAAGCGTTCAATCCAGTCGAGATGAGCGGCGATGTCCTCTTCAGCCATTGCCTCGGCTTTAAACGCCAGGCTTAAAATACCTTTAATTTTATCGCACTCCAAGCCCCCCAGCTTATTTCTAATACGCTCTATATTTTGGGCAAACCTCTGTTCCAATTCACGCAACGGCCGTCCGTTGGCTAAAGGCATTTGAATATATTCTTTAAAAATTTCAAGTGCCCGCTCTCGAACCGGTGTTTCAATCATCACCATAGGCGCCGGAATCATTCGGGCATAAAAGCTGTCAGGCAAGTGACAGCGACCAATATTGGGACTTTCATCCTCAAGAACAAAATTATCACGCACTTGATAAAGCGCTTGTGCCAAGCTATTTTCAAACGTAGCTTGTTGCGGTTGGCTTTCTCCAAAATGTGCTCCAAAAGCACTACCTCTATGCTTGGCAAGACCTTCAAGATCAACAAAATTTTTGAGTTGATGGATTAAACGGGTTTTTCCGGAGCCTGTCATACCGGAAAGAATAATAAAAGGGACATGATTTTCAAGCGTTTTAAGCGCCTCATGTCGTAAGCCTTTATAACCGGAATCCACCCGAAAAACTTCACAGCCATTTTGGACTATCCACTCTTGGGCCAATTGAGAACGCAGACCGCCACGCCAACAAAAAATTAAAGCCGGTTGTTGAGGATGGCCTTTAATCGACTCACACCAGTGCTGAATCAACTGTTCTTTGTAAGCGCCACTAACAAGTTTGTGTCCAAGCGCCTTTGCCGCCTCAGAGCCTTCAGTTTTATAGGTCAGTCCCACCTCATGACGATGTAAATCTGAAAGTATGGGAATATTGACCGTCTTCCCAAAGTGCGCCTTTTCATATTCCCCCTGCGACCTGACATCAATAACAGATAGGTTATTACTGTTGCAAAGCAGTTTAAAAGCCTCGGGAGCTGGTATGACAGGATGTTTGTTCATGGTTTCTAGTGTAATGCTGGGGATAGGCAATGTTACGCCTTAAGTAATAGAAATGTCCAAGTATCTACCCTTTCACCCGCTCATAATGCAATCACTCATTATGAGCGCCTTGAAAACTAAGGCGCGCACGGCACGCCCTACGTACTTAATTAATTCAGTGCTCTATAAAACTAATCTTTGAAAAAGTTATCAAGCTTTTTCTGGTCTGATTGCTTGAATAACCGAATCAGGTTCTTAAAGTTTTCATCCAGGTCTTGTTTGAGCATATTGACCTTTAAGTGCTCAATAATAATTTGTTCCCGGTTGGCGAGATCAGTAAATTGCCTCACAGTCTCATGACGTTGATGGATGAATTCAAGTAATTTGTTTTGGGTTTCTACCAGATCGACTTTTACTTCATACACGCCAACTCGCGCCATCTTTAATACGACTGCCAGCATATCAATAGCTAGAAACAACAACATAAAAATTACAAATATCAGTAAATTATGCCAAGAAACGCTCTGGTTGGGAAAAATAAGTTGATTAAGTATTTCTGTTTGAGTCAACACATCAGGCTTTAAGTTGGTAATGATCGCCTCTTTTTCTGCACAGCGACGGTTCATGAGATTTTGTTGCTCATTAAGTGACTCGATACTTTTTTGATCCAACTCGCGCTGTCTGACGCGGGTTGTTTTTAACTCATCGCGTTCTTTCTCGCATTTTTCCTTTGCTGATAGTTTGACTTCAATTAATTGGTCGGCAACTCTTTCGTTAAGCTGGCTGATTTGACCTTCCAGCGCCACCATTTCTTTGCCAAGCTTTATACTGTCATCTTTCCGGTCACTTGCCTGACTTAACCATTTTTTGCATTGCGTCCCTTTTTTGCAACCACTCACACCGGTAAAGCCGGTACCGACAGTCCCTTTTTTTTCTTTCTCGGCGTTGGCAATAAATAATGCAACGTCTTGGTCAGCCTGTATTTGCTTGGCTTTTAAGCCATCCAGATCCTGGCTTAACTTTTCAATGGCGGGTGTCTCTGCCTGGGCTGAAAGCGGTGCGTTATCATTACAAATGGAAGGTTCAAAAAGTTGATTACTGTTCTTTAATTCAGTACGAAGCAGCGTTGTTTTTTCATCCAACAAGCGAAGTTCGCTTTGCGGATTTTTTAAATCACACTGCAAAGCCAGATTATTGCGTTCGCTTTTGATGCGCCCGTCGTTATAAGCGGCCTCTATACGTTCACTAAACAACAACAAAACAACCGGGTGAGCAACCGTAACGGCAATCAGTAAAGCAATTGAAAACCGTAAGGAAAATTGCCCGAGTTTCCCCCAAAAAGAAAAGCCTTTACGATAAGTCGCCAGTAAAGCCCTATCCATCAGCAAAATCATACCTGACCATAAAAGGGCTACAGGAACGATGACATAAACACTAAAATTTAAGGTATAAAGCAAAAACGAAGCGGTAACAATCGCCAATAAGGCAGGAATCAAAACAGTTCCTCCGAGTGCCGCATGTTTTTTTTGTTCTGATTCCGGGCAAGTTGCCAAAATTTTTGGACTGACACCGGATAACCAAATAAAAAACGTTTCCAGTTTATTAACTGAAAGCTTGGCTTCAGGTGAATTATTCGTTACCTCTGAATTTTCAAACGTGTCGGTAAAATGCCTGAACTCTTCTATAGAAAAATTAAAACCGTGTTCTTTGGCAAAATTATGTATAGTTTGGTCTCTATAGTCACTTGAAACTGTTTGTAAATGGTTAATAAAAAGTTGAAAAAAATCGAAATCATACCGAATTTTTTGATAAAAACGCTGTACTTCTCCAAGCGACATGTGGATAGTCTCCTTTTAATAGTCGATTTAGGAATGATTAAAAATAAATTAACGCCGTTAAGGGGTAGTTTAATCGGCTCTATGTGAATCGTAGTGGGTAAATAATAAAAAATACCGATAAACACAAA
>JBAXXH010000323.1:0-3175 GCA_037127995.1 Methylococcaceae bacterium
CTGTCAATAAGCCGGTTTCTTTGCATTTCATGGAGACGATGATTAACAATATCAGCAATATAACTTTGCTCATCTAAAGATAAATTAGAAATACTGTTTAATATCTCATTAACCTGTGTTGTCTGATTCATTGCCTGTCCGCCTTGTTACTCTGTACAAAAATATTTTTAGCCTCAGCCACATCTTTTTCGATTTGAGCTTTCAGTTGTTCCAACGATTGAAAACGTATTTCGTCCCTGATTTTTTGTTTAAAACGCACTTCCACATAACGTCCGTAGATTTCCTTATCAAAATCGAATAAATAAGTTTCCAGTACCACTTTGGAACTGCCATCAACCGTGGGCCTTGTGCCTACATTAGCCACGCCTTCCAATTCCAAACCATCAATTCCCGTCATGGTAACGGCAAATACGCCGTTAACAGGCGTATTTTTTCTAAACATTTTTATATTGGCGGTAGGATAGCCAATCGTTCTGCCTATTTTTTCACCATGCGCCACCCGTCCGCACACCGAATAACAGTGCCCCAATAATTTTCCGGCCTGTATCAAATCACCCTCGCCCAATGCATCTCTGATAAGCGTGCTGCTGATGCGCAGTCCCGCTACTTGGCAGGAACCGGTATCTTCAACACTAAAACCGTAGAGCCTGCCCTTGTCCTTAAGCATGGCAAAATTACCCCGTCTCGCCTTGCCAAAATGAAAATCATCTCCAATCACGAGATGCTTGACGTTTAATTTATTGATTAAAATATCATCAATAAACTGCTCTGCGTCACAGTTGGCAAAATAGCGATTAAAGCGCACCATTAATAAGTTATCAACCGGTAACTTGGTAAACTCAAGGACTTTTTCACGCAAACACATCAAGCGCGAAGGCGCATTATCGCCCAGAAAATATTCCAGCGGCTGCGGCTCAAAAGTCATAATCACCACCGGCAAACCCAGCGCTTTACCGCGTTCAGCCAGTTTTTTTATCACCGCCCGATGGCCTAAATGCAAGCCGTCAAAATTACCTATGGACAGTACGCAACCGTTTTTGAACGGTTCTAAATGGGATAATCCTCTAATTAAATGCATGATCCTTTTGATGATACAAAAACTTTTATTCTATCATGTGAAACGGTTAAACGGGGCAGTCATCAATAGATTGCAATCGATAACACCGTTTGTAACCTTAGATAACGGGTAGGGTTTTATTCTCGCCTTTGCCTTGTACAACTGTCAAATGTCGTAAGCGTAAACCCGTCAGCATTAATGTCGCCGTGTAAATAACAAGCCCTATCAATATCCATTTAAGCAAATTTATAACCCGTTCACCCGAACTCCACTGAGTCCACCAACTCGCGTCAACCCAATAATACAAGGCAGCAGACATCGCGGCACTCGCCAGCAACACGCGGGTAAAAAACAACCACCACCCACCGGCAGGTTGATAAACTTTTTCTTGCCATAACTTTTTCAGCAGTAAAGCTGCATTAAAAAAAGCCCCCAGCGAAGTCGCCAAAGCCAGCCCTGCATGAGCCAAAGGAAAAACCAGCACCACATTTAAAACCAGACTGACTATCATAGCGTAAAAGCCATAGCGAACGGGCGTTTTCATATCCTGACGTGCAGTAAATCCCGGCACCAGCACTTTAATCAAGATATAGCCCAGCAAACCAAGCGAATAAGCCCTTAAGCTAAGTCCTGCATAATGCACATCTTGCAAGCTAAATTCATTATACTGAAACAGCGTTGACAACATCGGTTCAGCCAATAACAATAAGCCAATGGTCGCCGGCATACCTATCAAAAAAACCAGACGCAAGCCCCAATCCAGTGAATTTGAAAACGCCGCAGTATCATCCGCCGCATGATTTTTTGCCAAACCGGGTAAAATCACTGTTCCCAATGCAAGCCCCAATATCCCCAACGGAAACTCTACCAAACGATCCGAATAATAAAGCCAGGAGACACTGCCCACCGTTAAAAACGAGGCAATCAGGGTATCCAGCAACAAATTAATCTGGGTGACTGATACGCTAAAAATAGCGGGCAACATGAGGCCAATAATCTTTTTTACACCGGGGTCGTTATACCCCATTCTAAACCGTGGCATCAACCCCAGACGCATTAACGCCGGAATCTGAAACACCAATTGCACGACACCCGCAGCAAAAACACCCCACGCCAATGCCACAACCGGCTCATCCATTAGGGGAGCAAGCCAGATTGCCGCAGCAATCATGCAAATATTCAAAAAAACAGGCGTTAAGGCCGGAACAGCAAACTTGC
Source organism: Methylococcaceae bacterium (assembly GCA_037127995.1). GTDB lineage: Bacteria > Pseudomonadota > Gammaproteobacteria > Methylococcales > Methylomonadaceae > Methylobacter_C. The sequence continues at coordinate 2,276 of JBAXXH010000323.1, forward strand.
CATGCGCATTTAAAATGCCGCCGGCAAAAGCGACCAAGCCAATAAAAAGCAAATAGGGAAAAGTAATTTTCAGCATAAGCACGGCCAATTCGTGCTGTGTACCTTGCCATGCAAAACCGGGTGCCAATAACAAAATAAGCAAAGGTGCAGCCACCATGCCGATTAATGTCATCAACAGCAATACAAGCGCCAGTGTCCCCGCCGTTCTATCGACAAACAACTTTAACGCGACTTTGCTTCCCTGTTCTTTGTAATCTGCCAAAACCGGCACAAAAGCATGAGCAAACGCGCCTTCTGCGAATAAGCGCCGTAAAAAATTGGGTATTTTAAAAGCCACAAAAAATGCATCGGTTGCAACATCGACACCAAAAATTCGTGCTATTAACATATCACGCACAAACCCCAGAACACGGGAAATAAGCGTCATACTGCCTACAATGGCAGTTGATTTAAAAAGCTGTCGGCTCAAGGTCGCTCCATTTACATAACGTTTGTGTTGACAATAATACCATTTAAAAAGATAATGCAGGGCTATTTAACTCATTCACAAACGCATCGAGACACTATGGCTAATACAGCACAAGCTAAAAAGCGCGCGAAACAAGCGGAAAAAAGCCGTATTCGCAACGCAGGACAACGTAGCAACTTACGTACATTTGTAAAAAAAGTAATTGCCGCCGTTAACGCAGGCGACAAAGAGAAAGCGCAAGCCGCCTATCAAATTGTAGTGCCCATTATTGATTCCGCAGTTAATAAAGGCATTATTCATAAAAATAAAGCCGCACGCGGCAAGAGCAGACTGAATTCAAAAGTAAAAGCCATCGCTTAAACTCTTTAGCAGCTGCTTAAATAAAAAGGCCGGACTTTTTGAGATACGGCCTTTTTTTTGTCTTAAAAAAA
>JBAXXH010000324.1:0-3172 GCA_037127995.1 Methylococcaceae bacterium
TAAGTATTGGCAAGCTTCAAAATATCAACCGTGAACGTCGCCTGCAAGCAGGGGTATTGTTGTGTAAAGGCTGAAAACGGCTCTCATATTTCTTTTAAGGCACCTTTTTTTCCTTAAATATTGTACTATGTGAAGACCTGCGAAGAAAGATGGTACTTATTAGGTGATATAACGCAGAACAAATTTAAGGAGACCTTCGTCGTGACGTATTAAACCTCTCAAGCCTAAAGCCAAAAACCGCAGCTATTTTTGTGTAGCTGTCAAAATCTTTCGCTTTTTTCACTCATTTCTGTCTACCTTTTTATGAAAAACATCCTCTTAATCGACTGTCCGGATTTTTGGGTTCACTTTATATAACTGCCGGGTCAACACCTCATTAATGGCACAAATCATTAATTGGCCTGTTTTAGCGCCGGCATCAATATGACCCAGGCTGCGCTCTTGCAAAAAAGACGCGCGGCCTTTGGTGGCCAGCATATCCCGGGTCGACTCCATTCCCGCAAGTGCAACACGCGAGACATTGGTCAATACGTCAGGCAAGACAACGGAATTTGCGGCGGCTGTTTGCAAGTATTCCGCCACGGGAATATAAACATCCAGCATGGTTTTTTCCCCGGCAACCGCTTTGCCCCGTTGTTTAACGGCCTCTACGCCCTGGGTAAAAACGTTGGCAAAGCTTTGCAGGTCTAAGGATTGTTCACGCGCGGCTTTGCCTAACGCCATAAATAAAGTCCCATATAAAGAACCTGACGCACCTCCTACCGCTGTCATTAATGTCATGCCGATTTTTTGCCAGGCAGCCGCCCAATCCAGTTGGCTTAATGCGTTGCGTTGCGCCATCAGCGCTTGAATACCGCGTTGTAAATTAATCACATGATCGCCGTCACCAATTGCTTGATCCAACGCCGTTATTTCTTCAGCATTTTTTTCAATCACATCGGCTATAGCTTCGATGATAGGGGGTAACAAGGCTGGCGTAAGTGTCATGATGACTTCTGAGGCTGTTTTAAAAATGGCAGAATAACGCGCATTTCGTAAGACTGTCTATAACTATTAATCAGTGGATGCAAAAATTTCGACTTGTAAGGACAGTTCGATGTCTGTCGGCGTTTGCAACGACGCCGACCGAAACGTTTGCAGGCTTCAATCGCTTTTAAAACGTGAGTGACGGGGTTGCAAACCCCGTCACGCTTCAGGCGTTTCTGGGATACGACTAAGCTGGTAGCCGACTTCGTGGGAGCGACGTCTACGTCGCGATTTGAAACGTTAGTCGCGACGTAGGCGTCGTTCCCACTATAGATCTACCCATTTAAAGCGCGACGATTTTACAGATACCCTCCCTTCAAGGCATGTTATATGTCCCAGCTTAAGTTGGTAACCCCATTTTGAATTAAATCAATAACTGCTCTTGCAGTACCTTAATTTCATCCCGGATTCTTGCGGCTTGTTCAAATTCCAGGTTTTTCGCATAGCGATACATATCATCTTCCAGTTGTTTGAGTTTTTTACCCAGTTGTTTGGGGGTCATGGTTTTATAGTCTGCCGAGTATTCTGTCACTTTACCGAGTGCTTTTCCGGAGGTTGTGCCGGAACCAGGAATGGCAACCTGCATAATGTCGGTGATGGATTTAAGGATGGTGGCTGGTTCAATATCGTGTTTAAGATTAAACTCATGCTGCTTTTCGCGGCGGCGTTCGGTTTCATCAATCGCTTGTTGCATGGAGCGGGTAATCCTGTCGCCATATAAAATGGCTTTGCCGTTAATGTTTCTCGCGGCTCGTCCAATCGTCTGCACCAGAGACACCACGGAGCGCAGGAAACCTTCCTTATCGGCATCCAGTATTGCCACCAATGATACTTCGGGGATATCCAGCCCTTCGCGCAATAAATTGATACCGACCAGGACATCAAATTGCCCCAACCGCAAATCCCTAATAATCTCGACCCGTTCCACCGTATCAATATCAGAATGTAAATAACGCACACGCACGCCATGTTCCGACAAGTATTCCGTTAAATCTTCCGACATTCTTTTGGTCAGGGTGGTCACCAGCACGCGCTCTTTTACGCTGACACGCAGATTAATTTCTGATAACAAATCGTCAACCTGATTGGTTGCCGGCCGCACTTCCACAACCGGATCAAGCAAGCCGGTGGGTCTGACCACTTGTTCGGCAAAAACACCGGAATGTTCTTTCTCATAAGGGCCGGGGGTGGCCGAGATATAAATACGTTGCGGTGATTTGGCTTCAAATTCTGCAAACATTAACGGGCGATTATCCAGCGCTGACGGTAATCTGAAACCGTATTCAACCAGGGTTTCCTTACGTGACCGGTCGCCTTTATACATGGCACCAATCTGCGGTATGGTGACATGGCTTTCATCAACAATTACCAGTGCATCATCCGGTAAATAATCAAACATGGTGGGCGGTGATTCTCCGGATGCCCTGCCTGACAAATAACGGGAATAGTTTTCAATGCCGGAGCAATAACCCACCTCCAGGATCATTTCAATATCAAACAGCGTGCGTTGTTCCAGTCGTTGCGCTTCCACCAGTTTGTTTAATGAACGCAATTGCTGTAGACGCTCTATCAGCTCAATTTTGATGGCGTCAACCGCTGATAATAACTGCTCGCGAGGCGTGACATAATGGCTCTTGGGATAAACGGTATAACGCACCAGCCGCCGGATTATTTCACCGGTTAACGGATCGAACAATGACAAGCGCTCCACTTCATCATCAAACAATTCAATCCGTAACGCTTCCTGCTCCGACTCGGCCGGGAAAACATCAATGACCTCGCCCCGCACGCGGTAGGTTGCCCTGCGCAATTCCGTATCATTACGCGTATATTGCATTTCGGCCAGACGGCGCAGGATATCCCGCTGATTAATGATGTCGCCTTTTACCAGATGCAACACCATTTTGAAGTACGATTCCGGTTCGCCCAAGCCATAAATCGCCGAAACGGTTGCGACGACAATTGAATCCTGCCGTTCTATTAGCGCCTTGGTCGCTGACAGGCGCATCTGTTCGATATGCTCGTTGATGGCCGCATCTTTATCAATAAAGGTATCGGAGGCCGGCACATAAGCTTCAGGCTGATAATAGTCATAATACGAAACAAAATACTCGACGCTGTTTTCCGGAAAAAACTCTTTCATTTC
>JBAXXH010000325.1:0-3162 GCA_037127995.1 Methylococcaceae bacterium
TTTAAAAAAGTGGAGTGCAATCGCTTCAGCTATTGCCTGTAAAAACAGCTAAAGCGGTTTTACTCCAGTTGTATGCTTAAATTAACAGCATTACCCTTGCCCATCTTTTTCAAAGGCAGGCGAGCAAAGCGAGGGGCTGAATACTTACATTCAGGATGGGCTTTTATCGTCAGCCCATCCCGGCTGTTGTGACGTGACTAAGGAGTGCGCATGAAATAACTTCGGCATCTTGCTCCCTCTCCCACCGGGAGAGGGCTGGGGTGAGGGGATATAAATGGTCAAGTTATTTCGTGTACGTTCCTAAACTTATTTGCCTTCCAAGAGGCTGTTAAGTTCATAGTCAATCATCGTATCGTAATGACGGCGTAAAGTTGAATCAGTTGGCGGAAGTGGGCTGTTGGCTTCAACGGTTGTTTCTTCCAACACGGGGGCTTCGGCCTGAACAACAGTTTCTTCAACGCTAATTTCTGCGTTGATCACGGGTTCAATTGGTGCTGTAACTGATTGAGCCAACGCTTTTTTATGGGCTTCAACAGTAACAACTAAACGCTCGATTGCGCCTTTATCGTTAATGCATTGTTCGATTTCAGCATTAATTAGCGCGTCATAATGACGGCTTAAAGTAGAGTCAGCGGGATGTGCGGGATTAAGCGATTCAATCAAGCTGCGTAAATGCGCGATAACATGTCGTCTCAGTGTTGAATCTTGTGGAAGGTTATCATTGATGGTTTTCGGCTTAACAATAAGCTCGGGTTTAATTGCGCTGACTGGTTTATTGATGGGTACGGCGGTGGGTGAGGGTTCTTTTTTAGGCTCAGTGCTTGCTGCAGGCTTTTTTGCAACTGCTTGAACGACAGGCTTTGGAGACAAATTAAGTAATTGTTTTATCTTGGCAATGATGGTTTTTAAAATTTCATTCATATTAATAAGCTGTTCCGGCCTTAAAAAGAGACTACACGTATAGATATTCTTCCTGATTTAGCAAGAATAAACCTTTATTTCTATATGAGCTTCGTTTGACTATGTAAAATAATCGCTCAATAGTTTTATTGGGCAAACTATACCACTTGTAGATTAAATTGGCGACAGCCGGATAAACAAATTAAGGTAATTAATCCACCTTAACGGTTCGCTGACAAGCATTTATACCCTGATGCCTTGTAAACTTGCAGGATACAAAATGGCTGATGAATAATTTGGCCCGATAAAGCGAGTAGTTAATCCCGGTATACGTTGCCTTGTAGGCAAGAATATGACTTTTCAAGCGCAAGCGAGAACAAGCGTTTCCGGCATCCCACCGAGTGTGTCGGAAACGCCACCACGCGCTACGCTTGGGTGGTCTTATTCCGACCTACGGAACTAGTAAATCAAGCAGATTTTGCTTATCAATTTCGCATTCAAGTATTGCACCTTTACCTTGATCAAGTTGCCATTTTTCAGCTCTATTAGCGTTATCCTCCCAAAAATAAAGACCCTGACCAAGCCAATTTTTGCTGCTGTATGAAGGTGTGATGTACTGTTGATTTATAACGAACTGTTCAATCTCTTTTGTATCACCGGCATGATAAGCCTTTATGCTAGGCATTTAGCTTGCCGTATTTAGAGTTTAAATAGCTTGTCAGTGCTTTTCTTATTTCATCTCTTTTGAAAATAAGCGTTTGAATTTTTTCGTGTTTAAGCTTGGAAAAAGCAGTAATTACAAGGCGGGACGGGGTTTACAACCCCGTTCCAAACGTTTGATGCCGCAGTTATTCAAAAAGTTTGCGTTAGTTATGGTTAGCTGTTTAGTTAATGTAGGGTAAAAACATGAGTAACGGGGTTGCAAACCCCGTCACGCCTGAGGACAAATTGCCATCACTGGCTCAGTTTAATTGGCCATTAACAGTCATTGAGTGGACGTTAATCTTGATGCGTTGTTTACATTTTAATAACGTGAACCGGTTTGGAATACCAAAAGTAACTTATTTTTTTAGTTAGTGTTTATAGGTATTTTTACGTATTGTTTTTTGTTTGAATTAGTTTAATTTATGATCCAAGTTAGGTATTTAAGCTTTTAACGTTTTTTTTGAACGTTCACTTTCGACCCAAAGCTCCTGTTGGTTCTAATAGAACGACCGTCCTGTGAATAAAAAATGACGACCGCTGTTAACAATTGTAATGCACCAAAGCGCACCAACTTTAGAGTTAGTTACCTTCCCCCTCAAACTTTCAGGTTAACCCATGGCATATCATCTTTCTCGCAATTTAAAACATACATTAGTCTCCAGCTTGCTTTTTATCGGAATTACCCCAGTCGCACAGGCAACCAATTACACTTGGTTGGGCGGCAACGGCAACTGGAATGATGCCAATTGGAATGTCTCAGGATTTCCTAATGCTGTTTCCAGCAATGTTTTTATTGACGGCGGCAACTTGCTAAACTCGGCGGTAAATCTAAATATTAACGCATCGGTTGGCGCCTTAAACATTACTGCGGGGGATGCCTTGAGTATACTCGACGGCAGATCATTGACCTTAAATGGTGGCATCAGCACCAATACCGGCACGATGTCGCTGAACTCTTTGGGCCTATATTCGAACGTATATACTCTCTTGAGTTTGGCTGGCGACACTACCTTGGCCGGTAGCGGCGCAACGGTGCTGACTAACAGTCCGTACAACTACATCGCCAGCAGTAACGCCACGTTGAGGACGCTGACCATCGGCAACGGTTACACGGTTGAGGGCGGTGGCAACCTGGGAATTAATCCTTACGTCAATAGTACTATTAGTTACCTTAAGGTGGTCAACCAAGGCACTGTCAAGGCCAATACTTCAAGTGGTTTGAGCATCAATGTCAGTGACAGCGGAGGCACGGGCTTTGACAACAGCGCGGGTCAGATCCAGGTGGCAAACGGCTCCTCCCTGAGTCTGGATGGCGGCACGATCAGCGGCGGCAGCATCCAGGGAACTGGCAATAGCCGTCTCAGCGGTAATGGTGCCTACAAAGACCTCACCCTGCAAGGCGGCTTCAAAATAATCTCAGGAAATGCCCTGTACACCGGTGTCACTTTTAACGACGCCAACACGTTTTCTAATGGGGTCATTGCAAGAATTGCCGGTACAATCACCAACACCGGCACGATGTCGCTGAACGCTTCGTCCACTTATACTGGGTTTTAT
>JBAXXH010000326.1:0-3144 GCA_037127995.1 Methylococcaceae bacterium
TCTGTTTTAGTTCTATCTCGTTTAAAGCTAACATGGTTTTAATCTCCTCCCGGCTCAAACGGGGTAGTTTGTACACCAAAATGGTTTCGATAAAATCCAGGCCGTCCGGCCCCAACTCGTCGCGGCGTCCGGCCAGTTGGCATGCTATGGCCAAGGTCTCTGCTTCGCGGCTGGCAATCAGGCGGATCAGTTCAAGGGTCGCGCTTAGCCCCTGGCTATCCCGATAGTCGTCCAGATAAACCCGGCGCAATTGCGGCAATTCTATAAACGGGCTAAAGGCGATGCTGGCTTCCGTTTCCACACTGCGTGACGGGTATAGCACCAACGCCAGCCAGGGACAGGCCGGTTTGTTCAGGCGTAAATATAGCGTTATTTCGCTGAAAAAGCGATCGTAAAAATCATCGTCCGGTTGATATTGCACTTCGACAAAGATTAGCGGTTGCCCGGCATCATCTCCAAGAGGTGTAAAGATTCCATCCAGGCGAAACGCGGTTTGTTTGATTTCTTCCGAGCAAAACCGATAGCTTTCGCTCTGGTATTCCAGGCCCAATAATTCCAGCGCCACTTGTGGCTTGCGCTTAAACAGGCGGTAAAACAAGGTATCGGTTTTCATTGCTTTTACTAAGTGTGGATACGGAGGGAATATATCATATTTTATCAGGATCAAGGTTGAGTGTGTTCGGGTTAACATCTACAAATACGGGCTTTATACCGTTCCACAATAAAGAGTGCGAAGTGGCGACAAAGGAATAGGGCGTGGTAATAACTTCACCGGTAATGCGCAACGCTTGCAGGGCAGTAACCGGAGCCAAGGTGCCATTAGCGAACAATGCCAAATGCTTAACCCCCAGGCAGTCACACAACGCTTGCTCCAGTTGCTGATGGAAGGGGCCGCCATTGGTGAGGATTTTGTTAGCCCATATTTGTTGTAAATAAGGGATAAATTCTTCCAGTGGCGGTAAGACCGGTTGGGTAACGTAGATGGGTTTATTTGTCATGCAATGCGTTATATTGATATTAAATCGTTAAATCATTCCCAAGTACCTGCGTGGTAATGTTGCCAATGTCGTTTCTTCAATATGAAACCCCTGAACATTTGCAGGATGTAAGTTTTTATAAATTTTTAAACTTGATGCTGTGTAAGTTGAAAATTATTACTGGGCTTATTCAAATGTCAATTGAAGACATTACCAGACACTATGTTTCCGCTTACTTCGTCTTTGATTCCATTTTTACCTGTTAGTGTATTTCCGATGATAGTGTTGCCTTTTGATCCACGCTCAAGGACTATTCCGTTGCCTTGGTTATCTTTAAGCAGATTATTAATGATCCGGTGACCAGCCGTATTGTAAATCGCGATTCCACCAGCAAGATTACTGCTAATTGTGTTGCCATCAATAGTTACATTCTTAATGAAGATCGGTTTAGCGCCTTGATAAAATTGTATTCCCCAACCCTTATTACCGATGAACTGCGAGTTTACTATCTGCACGTTGTTGATAGTGTCTCCAGCATTTGGCTCTAAATCAATACCGGCTTGGGGAGCTGTTCCACCCGTGTTCTTGGAAACAGAATTCTTCACGACCATTCCGTCTACCGAGATCACAGACATGCCCTGACGGCGGTTGTTGTCGGCAATAACGGAGCAGAATTTGACATTCTTACTGGCTTCGCTGATGTAGAAGCCATCCCCTCAACCGTTCTTGGCCGTCACACCCTGGATTACTGCATTAGTGGCACCACGCAATGTTATCCCCATGCCCCATTCACCTGTGGTGCCGGTGTGTTCATCGCGCTCACCGATTAAAGTTCCGTCGATTATATTGATGTTGGAAGCATCGATAATGTTGATGATGCTATAGCCTTCCTTCCCGTTCGGCAGCGCCTTGAGTTGTGTGCCTTTGGACATGCGCAAGGTCATAGCGCTTTTAAGTTTAATGCTGGTGACGGCGTCTATCAGGTATGTGCCATCGGGCACCAGAACCGTCCCGCCTGTACCGGCTACCTGGTCGACAGCGGCTTGAATCGCCGCCGTATCATCGGCGCTGCCATTACCCTTTGCGCCTTTGTCTTTTACATAAACGACCAGTGAGGAGGTTGGCGCGGTTGCACAATTTTCAATGGCGCGGGCATTGGCGGTTATGCCGAATAGTAAAATCAGTAAACTTATTGAGATTAATGGTTTGGCAATGAAGGCGGTTATCAACCTTAGATGTTGATGGGTTGGAAGCATTGGTTTTGGGTTCAATTTGCTCTCCTGTGTTTGATTGGTTGTTGTCTGGTTCTCTGGCGTTAATCTTGCAACGCTATCGCGTTGTGTGACGAGGGAGCGTCACTGTCTGCATTCCCACGCCGGAGCGTGGGAACGAGTGGCAGGGGGCTGTGCTTATGTTTAATGCGCTGCCGACAGGTCGGTAAAAATGGCTTCAATGCTGGTTGCATCAAGTACATTGTCCAGCCATTGTTCCAGCTCTGCTTCTGATGCTTGTGATATGCGCTCAATGGCCCAGTCAGGCAGGGCATGAAAGCGGCGCTCTAACAGGCGTCGTAACGTTTTTTGCTCGCCTTTTAGTACACCTCGTTCCAATCCTCGTTCTAATCCTTGTTCCAGTCCCCGTTCCAGTCCCTGCTCCAGTCCTTTGGCAATGGCCATTCGTTCTATGCTTGTTACATATTGCATTTTTGTGCTCTCCTCAAGGGCTTGAATTTCATGCTGTAGTTGCTGTTCCAGGGCTACGGGCAACTTCATCATCCAATCAATGATCCGAAATAAGTCGATGATTCTTTGTTTGTCCCATTTTCGTTGGTATAAGATTTTAACCAGTAAATGCTTTGCTTCATAGCGTTTTTTGTCATTCTTGCGGGTTTGTTGCGTCAAAATATGCGTCGCTGTTATTATGGCAAAGGTATTTTCTGACGCTTTTAATATTTTAAGTTGATCATGGTAATCGGTTAATTTGGCAACGGGAAATTCCAAGGTATGTTTACAGTCCAAAACTTCATAGCCATAGGAAGTGGGTTTCCAGTTTTTATGTTGATCTTCCAATACGGCAAAACTGGCAACCGGTCTGTCATATCGATCGTAAATCCCAGCAATTCAGAGCATCTCAAGCCACCCTAAAAAACAATAGATTACGAATGAAT
>JBAXXH010000327.1:0-3144 GCA_037127995.1 Methylococcaceae bacterium
TTGCCGTATCCTGAGCGTGACCTTGCGATTCAACTTCCAGATAGGTTTTAATAGTGTTGATGCTTAGCGTAAAGTTGACGCTAAAAAGTATAAAAAACAAGACCGAGATTAACAGTAACAGTTGTTTAAACAAGGACATGGAGACTCCGTCATTTACGTTTGTTTAGATGAGCAACCCATAGCGGCTGGGTAGCCTGCATGGGAAAAAGAAACTTTAAGAAACCTGTGTTTTCATATACCCAAAGTATAGGTCGTATGGAGCCTATGGAGAGACAATAGTCACGGTTTTTTGGTTATCAATATAAACCGGGACAGATCAATAAAACCGGCCTGTTGCTTCCCGGAAATTTATCTTGTTCACGGCAGGAGGCAGGAACAAGGTTATTCGTCAGTATGATCAAATAATTCAACGATTATTGATATTATTTGAAATTAATCAGGACACATTGTTTAATATGTCCTGATTTATCATTGTTGGTTAATGGCGTTAGTGCTTATAACCCCTTATGACAGTCGTTATTCCTGACCAGTACAGTGCTTGATGCATTGCAAAAACAGTCGATTGGAAGGGGCTGAGATTGCCAGTGCATAGCCTATATTTATGGGTAAGGTGCTCTAAAAAAAGTAGAATAGCCTAAAAAATATAAATTAATCATTAATGTTTCTTATAAAATGAGGCTTTAATATGGCAAATAAATCATTACTTTATTACAGCGGTAATGCAGACTTAAAAGATGAATTTTTTAAAATGATTTCCGTAAACGCTTATTACCGAGCCGAAAAAAGAGATTTTGAACCAGGCCATGAAACAGAGGATTGGTATCAAGCAGAGTCGGAAATAATAAGCCTCTATCGCTATTGGTTTCGACGCGAATAATAGTATTGGAACAAATTACCGTCACCTCAAACCAAACCGTTGATATTTACAACACATCATCGAAAATTAATTCAATCGATACCTGCGTCCACGTTGACATGCTCTTTTTTTAGTTTCGATCAGATTTAACTCTGCCTGCCTGAACCAGTACACCCTGCTTAATTCGGCTTATGCTGATCTAAATTTTTTTATTTCACTTGGCTGCGATGCCAGGTCAAACTGATCGATATTTTTTTTAAAATACCGGCGACTCATTGGTTTCAGTACCCTTGGCTGTTTATTTTAGCAGCTTGGACTATTCTCACAGGATGATTTTTTTCTTTAAGTGTGCCGGTCTTTTTACCATTTTTATGCATCCAAAAAAGCCCTGATTGCAGATATTCCCTGAGCGCCAGCTTGTTGTGCCTTATCCAAAGCGGATTCAGACAGGCCGCCCAAGGCATAAACAGGCAGATTAACTTGAGCAACCAGTTTTTCAAACAGTTCCCAGCCTAACGGCTCGGTTTCCGGATGAGTTTTTGTGGCTAATACGGGCGCTAAAACGGCAAAGTCGGCACCTATCGTTTGTGCATGGAGTAGCTCTTGCAGATTATGGCAGGAAGCGGCAACCCAGTGTGCCTGTTTTGATGTGTTTGGAAGGAATGTCGGACGTTTATTGGCAGACATTAAATCCCGACTGGTTAAATGAATGCCATCAACGGCAAAATGGGCTGTATTGTTAACGGCAGAATTAATTAATAACAAGGCACCTTGTTGCCGGCATAAAGGGGTTGCCTGTTCAAGAAACGTTTGTAGGGTTTGGGGTGATACGGTTTTTAACCGTAGTTGGATTAACTTAATGCCGCGACTGACTATTTTTTGCAGATTTATCAATAACAGCGATTCATCCGCATCGTCCAAAATTGCATAATAGGGTGGCAATTGGGCGGCGGTGATAATGGGTTGATTGGCAGCGGGAAAGTCATGGTCTGTCAATTTGGCTGGATTGATCCATTTGAAAAGCTGACCTTCACAGCTTTTAGCGACGCCAGAAAAATGCTCCACTAAAAACACCTGTAACTGTACCGCCAAATCCGGATATTGATGCTTAACCGTTATCAGAGGCGTTGCCGCTATGACGGTAATATCAAGCTCTTCTTTAAGTTCTCGCGCCAAGGCCTGTTTCGCAGATTCGCCCTGTTCAATTTTGCCACCGGGAAATTCCCACAAGCCACCTTGATGCAGTGATGTATCACGCAAGGAAATTAAAACCTGTCCTTCGGCGTTTTTTACAACACCGACAGCAACTTGAAGTCGTTTCATAGTGGGGTAGTTAGAATGGAATTAAACCCAAAGAGTGTAAAAAATTTCCTCCGATGCCGGTCGGGGTTTTTAACCCCGACCGAAACGTTTGAAAACTTTAATAAATTTCAAAACGCGAGTGACGGGGTTGCAAACCCCGTCACGCTTTAGAAGTACAATCCCGTCTTTCGCCTTTCACCTTTAACCTGCCCTTAAGTCCTGTATTCGGCATTGATTTTTACATAGTCATAAGAAAGGTCACAGGTTAAAACTTCCTGAACCGCTACGCCACGACCGAGTTTAACAGTGACGGTAATTTCTTCCTCGTTCATCACTTGCTGTCCGGCCTCTTCGGTGTAATTGTCGTCTCGGCCACCGTTTCTGACGATGCAAACGTCGTCTAAATAAATCTGCACGTTTTCCAGTACCATGTTTTCGACACCGGAACGACCCACGGCGGCAAGAATGCGTCCCCAATTAGGGTCGCTGGCAAAAAAAGCGGTTTTTACCAACGGTGAATGGGCGATGGTTTTACCGACCCGCACGGCTTCTTCATTGTGCAACGCTTCTTTAACAACGATACGTATTAACTTGGTTGCGCCTTCGCCATCCCGCACAATGGCTTCTGCCAGTTGTTTGCAAACATTCATAACCGCATCGGCAAAAATGGCATGATTTTCAGTGTCCGCAGTAATTTCCGGTGCCGCTGAACAACCGCTCGCCATCAATACACAGGCATCATTGGTCGAGGTGTCGCCGTCCACAGTAATGCGATTAAATGATTGTTCAACAGCCAAGGCCAAACAATTCTGCAATAGCGTCTGGTTGATTTTTGCATCGGTGGCCATAAAGCCCAGCATGGTCGCCATATTGGGCTGAATCATACCGGCACCTTTGGAAATGCCGTTAATGGTGACGGGCTGGCCTGACAGGGTAATGGTTTTAGAAACGCCTTTAGGAAATGTGTCCGTGGTCATAATCGCACG
>JBAXXH010000328.1:0-3085 GCA_037127995.1 Methylococcaceae bacterium
CTAAGTGTAGTTTAAATCATTCTCATCTTGGCTGGGGTGCGGAATGTCGGTTATAGAAAAGGGATGTGATTCAAATAGGCAATCAGCTGTCCGATAGAGCGCCGAGAAAGTGGGAGCGCGTTTGTATTGCAGTCTTGAAATCGCTTTACGGGCCGATACTGAATTTGCCGGGTTTGCTTTGCTGAGCGTTATCAAAATCCAGTCGTTTTCTAAATTTAACCCATTTTAGGAGACACACTATTTCCATAAAATAAATAATTTGCTATTTTTGGAATAAACTTTATATTCACTATGTGTTAAATTCTATTACGTAGGAAGGTTATATGAAATCAAATTATATCTCAGTGAAACGCTCTTTTTTGTTGGCTTCGATTGCGGTTTTTACAACATTATTTTTTAGTCCCGTCGTTTTTGCAACTGATCACGAAACTCAGTGTTTTAATGATGTTCAGGGGAAGATACCTTGGTCCGATGAAAAAGTTAATTGGGAACCTGAAAATGTAAAACAACTCTGTAAAGGCACCACTAATCCATCCGAGCCCGGAAAATGTTTTCTCAGCGTCAAGTCAGGTCAAGTGGAATGGGGTAAAGATAATAAAGTCTGGGAATGGAAAAATATAATTAACTTGTGTGCCGGAACAAACGACGCCAAAGAAAGGGTCGATTGTTTTAGTAAGGGTGTTAGTGCTGGTGGCGACTGGAGAGACGTGATTTTATTATGTCAACGGACGGATAACAGTCAGTCGAAAAAGAATCAGTTCATGAATTAATTAGAAATTATTTTTTGTTCGTATTACTATTAAGTTGGACATAATCTTTATGTCCAACTTTAGTCCGTTGAACACCGTAATGCCGCGAAATGATAAAGCGGCATCAAAGATTTACGAGGATTAAGTTTACTGATCACGGTAAGGTCGTATATGACCTACATCGCCTAAAACAAGTTGGCATATACAAAAAGTGATTGACGTAATAGTTTTTTAGTCCGTTAATATTGCAAAAATAACGTTTTTACCTTTTCGATTCGATAGCTAAAATAGATGTATTAGAGTGGCAATAGTAATAATGTTAGTGCCACAGGAAGTCTTAGTAAAAAATATTTAAGTTGAGTAATTTTCTCAACTCGGAGTGGTATTGCAGTGCAAATTAAATTTTCGTTTGATACTTCCAAGCCAATTGCTGGTGAAGCGACTATTGAGATCAACAAATCGATTCACGATGTTTTCTCTTTTATAGGTGAGCATTTTTATGACAACTACCCTAAATGGGCGGTAGAAGTAGTTGATTTAGAGCCATTGGATGGTAAAAAAGTTTTCGTAGGTGCCAAAGCAAAGCAAGTTCGTCAGGATCAAGGCACAGTAGTGGAATCTATTTTTGAAATCACTGATTATCAACCGGCTATCAAGCTTATTTTTAAAGGACTGACAGAGCCCTACACCCATAGTTATTTATTGGAAAATAGCGAGGAAAAACAGTGTACGCAGTTGACTTTTCGTTTTGAATTAGCAGAAATTGAAATTTTTATGCGTCCGTTTCAAAAACTGATACGTAATGCTATTGAAGATGGCGCAGAAAACACGGTTGAAAACATTAAAAATCTAATCCAAGCTGATCCCAACCTAGATTAAGTAGCGTCCTGATAATTATAAGAATTGGAGTTTAAAAAATGCCCTTTATTGTTGAAAAAGATAGCGGCCTTATTCCGCAAGTACTTTCCGCTATTTTAGATGAATGTATTAATGGTGTAACTTTGGCGGATCCGGATTTAGAGGGTGCGCCAATTGTTTACGCCAATAAAGCCTTTGAACGTTTAACAGGATACAGTCAGGAAGAAATTATTGGTCACAATTGCCGTTTTCTTCAGGGTGAAGACAGAGATCAAGCAGGACGTTATGAAATTGCTGAGGCAATGAAAAATCATGAATCCGTAGAAGTTACCTTGCGTAATTATAAAAAAGACGGAACCTTATTTTTTAATCGATTAAAAATAACTCCTTTGTTAGATAGAAAGCAACGCGTTATATATTATCTGGGCGTCCAGTACGACATAACCGATAAGATTAACGCTAGCAATGAAATTAAAGAATTAAACGATTTATTAAATGCAATTCCAAAGTAAAAACCAAGTTTTGATAAAATTATGTAAAACAATAAGGTTCATTTATGAATGCAACTAATGATAGCGGCATGTTTTTTATTCAAGGGCTATTTGGTCTTGCCATAGTCGCTTTTATTTGTTTGATCATTATCGAGAAGCGTCATCCTTATCGTCAATTTCCGCAGAAGATTTATAAAGAATCGTTTGTGACCAATACCACTGCATTTTTGGTCAACAATCTTATTTTGTCGGTGTTAAGGGCATCATCGTTATTTTTTGTAGCGCAACAATTTGCATCTCATGGCTTATTAAGTGGTTTGGATAACGGCCCAATCAAATGGTTATTGGCTTTTGCCCTATTTGATTTGGCCATTTATCTTTGGCACCTTGCCAGTCACAAGTATGAGTACCTGTGGCGATTTCACAAAGTGCATCATAGTGACAAGGCATTCAATGTTTCCACGGGATTTCGCTTTCACGTTTTCGATTTATTACTGGAAATTATTTATAAGAGTGTTTTTGTTGTCGTAATAGGCGTCAACGCTTACTTGGTACTTTCTATTGAGGTTATCGAGTTATTTTTCATATTTTTTCATCATGCCAATATTCGCGTTCCCAACGAAGAGGCTATTTCGCAAGTTTTTATTACGCCTTTTTTACATCGGACCCATCATTCGACCTTACGCAGTGAGCACGACAGCAACTATGGAATTGTTTTTTCAATCTGGGATCGGATGTTTGGAACACGAAAAGAACTGGTTCCCGAACATATCGGCCTTGATTTAATCGAAGCTGAAAATTTTATACAGCTTTTTTCACTGGCATTTATTACTGAACTTAAATTCAAAAAATTATTGAGCCTTCTACCTAAAGGAAGAAAACAATAGATAAGCTGTGGCAATTTGCCCGCTTGATAGATAGACTGATTGACTGTTAAATAACTTCAGCGATGATAATAAAAACAAAAAAAGACATTCCATCCAGTGA
>JBAXXH010000329.1:0-3076 GCA_037127995.1 Methylococcaceae bacterium
TTTTTTTAGCTTCGGCGGCGGACTCAAACGCGAAGATACCAACAGTTTTAAAACCTCATCTGCGATGCTTTCCGGACGATTAAAACATGCCCTGGACAGTGGCTGGAAACAGACGCTTTTTCTTGATCTTGATTATGAAGACTTTCTGATAGGATCAAACACAACCCAGACACTGTTACTGGTGCCGGGTGGCAGTTGGTTGAAATCTGTCTCTGATAACGCTTTGCGTCCCACCCAAGGTTATCGGGCAAAATTTGACGCCAGCGGCAGTTATCAAAATCCACTGTCCAATGTCAGTTTTCTTCAAGCCGCTTTGTCGGCGGTATGGATGCACCCGTTACCGTGGAACAGTAAGTTTATTGGCCGAACAGAACTGGGCGCAACACTGGTTGACCAGTTTGATAAACTGCCAACATCGTACCGGTTTTATGCCGGCGGTATTAACAGTATTCGTGGTTATGCCTATAAAGAACTGGGCCCCAAGGATAATCAGGGCAATGTCATTGGCGGCAAATTTTTAACCGTACTTAGCCTGGAATACGAAAAAGCGGTTTTTGATAACTGGGGCGTTTCTGCATTTGTTGACAGTGGCGATGCGTTTAATCTGGGTAATATCCGTTTAAAAACCGGCGCAGGATTAGGTGTGCGCTGGTATTCGCCATTTGGTCCGGTTCGGATTGATTTTGCCATTCCTTTGAATGATTCAAATTCTTCATTTCAGATCCATTTTGCCGCAGGCGCAAGGATATGAAAAAACGCAGCCTTTTTTTGATCGTTATAGTCATGGTATTGATTATTCCTGTTGGCTTGATCGGATTAATCAGCAGTGAAGCAGGCAGTCGCTGGCTGTTGCGAACGGTTTTTTCTGTTTTAAGGGCACGGGTTTCGGTGGCAACCACAGAAGGCCGCTTGCTTGATCGCTTGTCGTTGACTGACTTTAGTTATCAAAGCGACACGGAATCGATATTAATTAATTATTTTGCTTTTACCTGGCAACCTGCCCGACTGTTTTCAGGTACTTTAAAAATTATTGACGTGGTAGTTAATGGTTTAACGATGACGGTGACTGATGCAAAAGTACCGCAAGAAAAAAGCGGTTTTGATCTAAATGCCGAGCTGCTTTTGCCGGTGCAGTTAGTTATTGAAAATTTTCTGCTGACTGACATGCAGTTTTATCACGGTGATTTGGCGCAAAAACTTGAAAAACTGCAACTGGCGCTAACCACAGAAGGCGATCAGCTTAAGATTATTTCCCTAACCGTTAATGCTCAAGCCCTCGCTGTAACCGCACAAGGACAAATGACTTTAGGCAAAGGTTTTCCTTTTAAAATAAGCTCGGACTGGCAGGTTAACGCTGAACAAAACGGCGTATGGCAAGGTTTTACAACCATTACGGGGGATATTAACGAGCTGTCATTTGATAACCGTTTATCTTCGCCTTTTATTATTGGCTTAAAAGGACATCTGGATGATTTGCAGACCCAACCACGCATAACCTCACATGCCGATTGGAGTAACGTAGTGTGGCCGCTTGCCGGAATGACTCCCCGGATAAAAAGTGAACAGGGCACTATTGAGCTTAACGGTTTGCTTAACGATTATCTGGTTACTTTAAACGGGCAATTAACCCAGCAGTATTTACCGGAGGCCAGTGTGTCTTTTAATGGTAAAGGCAGTCAGAACAGTCTTTCCATAGAAAAACTGGAACTTAAATCAAAAACCGGATTATTTCAGGTCAATGGCAATTTATCCTGGCAGACTTCGCCCGCTTTTGATTTGACGGCAACCGGTCAGAATTTTAATCCGGCCATACTGCTTCCCGAACTGCCTGGCAAGCTGACCTTCAACAGCCACGTTAAAGGTCAACTGGATGCAAAAGCATTGCAACTTGATGCAGAGATTAACAAGCTGTCGGGGCAATTACGGGGTAATCCGCTGAGTGTCGCTGGCAAGCTGGCTTTAAACAGTGATCAACTCAAAATTGATGCGCTGCGCATTAACTCGGGAGCCAATAAAATTGCCGTCAACGGCACCTTGGGACAAGAGCAGGCAGCACTTGACTTGTCTATTGATGCCCCAATTTTAGAGGCGTTATGGCCAACGTTGGGCGGCAGCCTGAAAGGTGAAGGGCTTGTGCAAGGAACCTGGAAAACCCCGACCGTAAAATTTCAGGCGCAAGGCAAACGGCTTCGTTTTGGCGAACACAGCGCCGGACAGTTGTCCATAAATATTGATTATTCTCCAGAACCCAAAAAAATATCCAAAATACTGTTGTCAGCAAGCACCCTCAAAACGGGTGCCGTGCAAATAAAATCTGTGCAAGTTGAAGGGTTGGGTTCACTGTTACAGCACCGTTTTAAAGCCGACATTAATTCCGTTTACGGCGATTTTTCAACGGCATTATCAGGCAGTCTTGACACCGGTAACTGGAAAGGTGATTTTTTAAAACTGGATTTGAATAATCAAGATTTGGGTCTTTGGCAGCTTAAAAAAAACGTGGCTGTCAGTGTCAATCAACAATCTTCGGGGGTCAATATCACTTTAGACGAGGCCTGTCTGGTTCAAAAAACCACCTCAGTTTGTACCCACGGAAGTTATCTCGCCAACACTGATTTTAACGTTGCCCTCAAGGCGCTGGCATTACCGACAAAGCTGATGACGGCTTATTTGCCTGAACCTGTCCAACTAAACGGCACACTCACTGCAGATACGCAAATACAACGGCAAAAGAATTTGCTGACCGGTCGCTATCAATTTGAACTGTCACCGGCAACGCTTTTAGTGAAGGAGAAAGCAGTTTCCTTGGGTGCATCGTCGCTATCAGGCAACATTACAGGCGACACACTGACGGCAGATGTTGATTTAAAGCTGGCCGGTCAGGATTATTTACGGGGTCAGATGCAAATATATACCGGTAAAAGTCAGGCTATCAGTGGTCAGTTAGCCGCATCAATCAATGAACTTGGCTTGTTGGAAATGTTTGCTCCACAATTATCCGACGCTAAGGGACTATTAACAGCAGACTTGACGGTGCAGGGGTCTGTAAAAAATCCGCTGGTCATCGGGCAAATAGACC
>JBAXXH010000330.1:0-3075 GCA_037127995.1 Methylococcaceae bacterium
TTATTACTATAGCTTTTACTCATGACCTCCGCAAATCAACTAGCACCAATGGTTATTACAGATAAGTACATTCAGCAAACACTGGCCGATAACTGTATGCGACGCAACACACTTAAGCCAACCATACATAAAAACTGGGATTTTTGACGATGCCATAGGAAAACACTGTGAAAAAAATTTCGATAATTCTAGTTGCTTATCTCATTATTCAAACGCCTGAAGCATTTGCCGTAATCAATGGGCAAGGCATTCTTGATGATGTACAAAACAAATTTCATACCGCCGCCTCTGGTTGGGCAGCCACCCTAACAGCCAGAGCATCCTGGTTATTTTGGGTGCTCGCAACTATTTCCATGGTGTGGACACATGGCATGTTGTTGTTCCGAAAAGCCGACATTGCGGAATTTTATGGTGAATTTATTCGTTTTATTGTTTTCACAGGGTTTTTCTGGTGGTTGCTTACCAATGGCCCACAAATGGCGCATGACATCATTGGCTCAATGAAAACCCTAGGAAATACGGCATCGGGAACCACCGGAATCACGCCGTCCGGCATTGTCGATGTTGGCTTTAAAATATTTAATACAGTAGTGCAACAATCGTCAATCGCCAGCCCGATTATGAGCACCGCAGGAATCATCATGGCCACCATAGTCATCACCATTCTTGCTTTGATCGCAGCAAACATGCTCATTTTGCTCGTGTCTGGATGGATACTCGCCTATGCAGGCGTTTTTTACCTGGGTTTTGGTGGCAGCCGATGGACTTCGGATATTGCAATCAACTATTTCAAGACTGTCCTCAATATTGGCGTCCAACTGATGACGATAGTTCTTTTGGTGGGCATTGGCCAACAGTTTATCAATGCCTATTACGCCCAGATGGATGTCAACACAAACCTGAATGACATGGCTGCGATGTTGGTCGCTGCGGTTGTTCTACTGGTGCTCGTTAACAAAATCCCACCGATGATCGGGCATATTGCCCAAGGCGGCGGGTCACATGCACTGGGTGGTGGATTCGGCACCGGTTCAGCGATAGCCGCTGCGGGGGTAGCGGGGGCTGCTGCAGCAATGGCTGGCAGTACGGCTGTTGCCGGTGCCGCAAATATGGCGGGTGGCGCTCAGGCGGTTATAGCAGCAGCGAAACAGGCATCACAAAACTCATCAAGCGCCTCTGATCTTGTTTCGAGGATGGGCAACATAGTCAGTGGTGCATTAGAGAGTAATACCTCCAACGCCTCATCGTACACATCAAGCCCACTTGCAGCGGCAATGGGTGATAGCTTGGCTAGTAGTAGCTCATCAGGTACGACCAACCAGGGCAGACCATCCAGCAATACTGCCGCACACTTGGCATCGGGAATCACACAGGTTTTGGGCGAAAAAATACAAGCACGGATCAATCAAACCGTTGGCGGGCAAGTCGCCTCAGCCATCAATCAGTCCACAGAAACGCAAGCGCTTAATAACAACGCCTCAAGCCAAACATTCGATAACAATAGTCTGTCTGGTGAAACAACCGGTACAGGGGATTCAAGGGCGGATGAAATCGCCGCGTTCCGTGATGGCTAGCGGCAACGTAAAAAACCAGGCCATCTAAAAAATGAAGTCATGAAAAACAAAAAAATCCCGGAAAACCCTGGCAAAAAATTAAACACTTGAGAATACGATTAATTTATCGAATTTAAGAATAAGGAGACAACATGGCGGCAATACCTGATTTACCAACGTCACATCATCAACAAGAGCGGATAGTTTGCTCGATCACAGCGGCGGAAAAATACGCTGTTCCGGCGAACATTCTGCTGGCAATAGCCGAAAAAGAAAATGGCAAGCCCGGTGTTTGGGTGAAAAATTCCAACGGTACCCACGACGTTGGCACCCTGCAATTTAATACCGCTTACCTGAAAACACTCGGGAAGTACGGCATTTCACCTGAGGATGTAGCCAGCGGCGGTTGTTATGCCTATGATCTGGCTGCGTGGCGCATTCATGGGCATTTAACCAAAGATCCCGGTGATATATGGACACAGGCGGCAAATTATCATTCCAGGACACCCTACTACAATCAGCTTTACCGGGCTGATCTGATGGTAAAAGCCAACCGCTGGGCTAACTGGTTAGATAGCTTCATGCAGACCGATAGTGCGACGATCAATGCCTACACGATAAAGCCCGAGGCTAAACAGGCGGCCAGTCAAGCAACCCACGTAGTACAGGCTAATAAAGCAGCCTATGTTCCACGTCGTATCGTCGTTAGCAGCCAGCAGTAAATGATTATGCAATTACCACGCATAGTAGTATCAGACGGCACGCTTGAAGGCCTTAAATGGCTGGCCCTGCTGCTCATGGTAGCGGATCATATTAATAAATATCTGCTATACGACGCATCGTACACGTTATTTAACGCCGGGCGCATAGCCATGCCACTCTTCGTTTTTGTGCTGGCTTATAATCTGGCTCGGCCAAATGCCTATAAGTGCGGCGCACATACCCGAACCATGAAACGCCTGGGACTCTTTGGCCTCCTGGCAACACCGCCCTTCATTGCCTTGGGTGGCTTGTTGTCAGGATGGTGGCCGTTAAACATTCTATTTGCTTTATTGACAATGACGGCCATTATTTACTCCCTTGAACAACAGACAATCAGTGGCAATCTCAGCGCTTGCGCTGTATTTATTGTCGGCGGTTCATCAGTAGAATTCTGGTGGCCTGTTTTAGCGTTTGGGACTGCAATCTGGTGGTACTGCAAAACGCCGCGAATCGCACCCTTGGTAATAGCCATGGTAGCCTTGCTGTTACTCCGTATTATCAACGGCAATTATTGGGCTTTCGCTGCCCTGCCCATTTTGATCGCCAGCACCGCCGTTACCATTCCTGTACCCCGTTATCAGTGGCTATTTTATTATTTCTACCCGCTACATTTAAGCCTTCTTTGGTTATCGACACGACTTTTATAGGTTTATAATGCTGGATTATGAATAAGTTAGTCAATACAGAGTTCATCATATAAACCCTGCTGTTACGTCCCACAGCATTCAAGGTGATTCATCCCGCCCTATTTGAGATGAGC
>JBAXXH010000331.1:0-3055 GCA_037127995.1 Methylococcaceae bacterium
TTTTATTGAAACAAGAGATGTTTTTATTGGCATACCTACTGTTTCACTTAGAATCCGACGTGCTTTTCTTGGAATGTTTTCGGTTCCCAATTAAAACAAGGATTATCACTCTTGGAATACCCACGACTCCAATTGGAATGCGGCAGATGTGACATAAGGAGTATAAGGCGTGGGATCTTCTTTTTATCACGTTGCGTAGAGTGTGTGCCGGGTGGTGTACTGTTTTTATCCCGATAAACCAAGTGGTTATCGGGTGAAATATTGCCGGTATCAATTTTTATCTTCTCTTTATCAAGAAGAATACGGCATATCTGCGACGTAACCATCCATTTTATAAAAAAAACTTTATGGCTGTAACGACCATTCTTTATACATAATTCATTCAGCTCAAGGTGAACAAAAATCATGCGTAATTTGGGCATATTCATGCTTGGATATCGCTCAAAAACACGGGGTATTTTATTTTTTTATTATTGTTGGTGACTTGTAATAACAATACACTATAATCACGTTAGTACGTATTCATAAAGATCAGGCCAAGGAAATAAAATGCACTCATTTATTCAAGATCTCGCAGAAACAAATCGCTATCAGGAAACCCGTTTGTTGTCTATTCTAAGGGCGATTCAAACACGCTACCATTACATTCCAGAAGTCGCGATAGAACAGCTGGCGGAGCTGTTAAAGATCCCCCGTACCCAGATCATCAGTGTCGTTGAATTTTACAGCTTTTTTCATTTGTCACCGCGCGGACAATACGAAATTTTAATCAGTGATTCCATTACCGATCACATGTTGGGCAAGAAAAGTCTGATCGATTATTTGTCGAAAAAACTAAAGGTGGCCGTTGGTGAGGTTCGGCAAGACGGCGTGGTTAGTTTGGATAACACGTCCTGCACAGGACTCTGTGATCAAGGTCCGGCGGGCTTGGTTAACGGCTATGCGTTAAGCCGGCTTGATCATCCCCGAATTGACCAAATCGCCGATTTAATTAATCAACAAAAACCACTGGAAGAATGGCCGCCCGAGTTATTTTTGGTTGAGGATAATATCCAGATGCCTGATTTATTGCTGGCTTATCCTATCAAACCGGGGGCTGCGCTTAAAGCCATGTTTAATCGAGGCGCACAGGAAACGTTAGCCGAAATTAGTTTTGCCGAGTTGCGTGGACGCGGGGGGGCGGGCTATAACACCGCCTGGAAATGGCATTTGTGTTATGAAGGGCCTGAAGAAGACGCATTTTGTGATATCGCTACGCAAAAACAGCAGCAACGCTATGTGGTTTGTAATGCCGATGAAGGCGAACCGGGTACTTTTAAAGATCGGGTGCTATTAAATACTTATGCGCATCAGGTATTCGAAGGCATGACGTTATGTGCCGCGATTATAGGTGCCGAGCATGGCCTCTTATATTTACGCGGCGAGTATCTGCATCTTTACGAAAAGCTTCAAGGCGTCTTGGAGGAGCGTCGGCAGGCCGGTTTATTGGGAAACAATATTCTCAAGGAAGGCTTGAATTTTGATATTGAAATCTGTCTGGGTGCCGGTGCTTATATCTGCGGTGAAGAATCTGCGTTGATAGAAT
This sequence comes from Methylococcaceae bacterium, assembly GCA_037127995.1. Taxonomy (GTDB): domain Bacteria; phylum Pseudomonadota; class Gammaproteobacteria; order Methylococcales; family Methylomonadaceae; genus Methylobacter_C. The sequence continues at coordinate 1,586 of JBAXXH010000331.1, forward strand.
CGCTGGAAGGAAAAATGGGCATCCCCCGTAATCGTCCACCTTATCCGGTTACGCAAGGGTATTTAGGCAAACCCACGGTGGTTAACAATGTTGAAACTTTTATGGCGGCAGCCAGTATTGCCATAAACGGTGGCGACTGGTTCGCCAATGTCGGTACAGAAAAATCAAAAGGCACCAAAATATTGAGTATTTGTGGTGATTGTGCCCGTCCCGGAATTTACGAATATCCTTTCGGCACGTCTATCCAGACTGTGCTGGATGATTGCGGGGCAAGCGATGTGTTGGGCGTGCAAATTGGCGGGCCATCAGGTACTTTTATTGCCAACCACGAATTTGAAAGGCAACTGGCTTTTGAAGATTTAGCCACTGGCGGCTCATTTATTATTTTTAATAACAGTCGAAACATTCTTGAAATTGTTAATAATTTTATCCATTTTTTTGCTCACGAAAGTTGCGGATTCTGTACGCCTTGCCGTGTGGGTACCTCATTATTAAAAAAACAGTTGGATAAGATTATTGAAGGTCATGGTTCGGCGGGGGATGTGGTCGCCCTTGAAGAACTCTGTCAGTTAATTAAAACCCAGAGCCATTGCGGCTTGGGGCAGACCGCTGCCAATCCTGTGTTAACCACGCTGGAACGCTATCCTGAATTGTATCAAAACCAGTTGAAAAAAATCAGTTATGAACCGGGGTTTGATTTGGATGGCGCTTTGGAAACAGCACGGAGATTGGCAAAACGTAACGATACCGGTGCGCATTTAGCCCAAATCGAGGACGAATCATGAGTAAATCAATCACTATTGATGGCAACGTAATCCCTTTTGAAGAAGGACAAACCATCATGGAAGCGGCGACAGCGGCTGGTGTTTATATTCCGCATTTATGTCATCATCCGGAATTTACCCCGCATGGCAGTTGTAAGTTGTGTAATGTAAAAGTAAATGGTCGTGTTTGTTCAGCCTGTACTTTTCCGGCAATGGAAGGTCAGCAGGTGCTTAATAACACCAAGGAATTAACCGATGACCGGCAGCTTATTACCCAAATGTTGTTTGTGGAAGGCAATCATTTTTGTCCTTCCTGCGAAAAAACGGGTAACTGCCAATTACAGGCCGTTGCTTATCATTTAAATATGCTCGATAACCATTTCCCGCTTTTTTATCCCGCCCGAAAAGTCGACGCGTCTCATGCCGAAGTCATGATTGATCATAATCGCTGCATTTTTTGCACGTTGTGCGTTAGGGCCAGTCAGCAAAAAGACGGTAAAGATGTGTTTGCCATCAGTGGACGCGGCCTTAACAAGCATCTGATTGTTAATGCACAAAGCGGCTTGTTAAAAGACACGGATATTGAGGCTACCGATCAGGCCGCACATATTTGTCCAACCGGTGCGATTCTGATTAAGCACACAGCTTATCAAGTGCCGATTGGTGAACGTATTTACGATCATAAACAAATTGATCAAGTCAGTTT
>JBAXXH010000332.1:0-3054 GCA_037127995.1 Methylococcaceae bacterium
CCCTCAACGGTTTTCAAGACCGCCGCTTTCGGCCGCTCAGCCACCTCTCCAAGCCATCTATAATAACCCATCAGATTTAAAAATCAATAACTTTATTGGCTTTTTGTCATTAACCGGTCATTTCGCATCTTTGCTACCATGAGTTATCCTTAATTTATAGTGCTTGGACAAAAAATCGGATTACGGAAACTGCGAATAATAACAGGTGGCTTGTCGTTTCTCTGATAAATAATTTCCGAATTACTGAGGTAGCATTATGCACTATTCGCTTATGCTTTATCGTTCTGATTCTTTTTTTGCAACCTTATCACGCAAATAAACGGGCATCGCCAGTTCAACATCAACTGCCAGACCCTGCTTAAAACCTTGAGCGCCCAAGCGGGCAATGGCTCCGGCTCTGGGCAGGTTGTCAATTTGACAGGTACTGACTAAACCTGCCAAACGCAGTCTTAATTCTTCACCATAAACGCCCCACCCTGATCCGATACCCGTACCGATCAAATCGGGAAACTCAACCTCAGCGGCCAGGGTAACGGCTTCTTTACCGACCAACTCGGCAAAGACTAGTTCGTTGCGTTGATAAACGCCCCAAAAAATCTCGCCCATTCTGGCATCCATTGCGGTAAAGGCCACATTGAAAGCAGAAGCTTTTGCCTTTAGCTTTTCACCCTGAACCGCCTCATGATTATTATCAAAAAAATCCTGCGCGATTGCCGCCAAAGTTGATACCGGTACTACCGGTAAATTAGCGCCTAAAGCAATACCTTGAATCACGCCGGTGGCAATACGCACGCCGGTAAATGACCCCGGCCCACAACTAAAGGCCAGTGCATCCAACTGCTGCGGTTTTAAGTCGGCGTCTGCCATTAATGAAGCTATCATCGGCAATATCAACTTGGTATGTTCTTTGGGCACCAGTTCAAAACGCTCGTTAACGACACCATCAATAATCAATGCGGCTGAACAGGCTTCAGTTGATGTTTCTACTGCCAATAACTTCATGACTGCTCCTCTTCTTTAAAAAATGCCTGAACATCGGCTATATCGCGGGTTCGCTTCATGGGGGGCACACTGTCCAAAAATAGTTGTCCGTAAGAGCGTTTTAATAAGCGCGGATCACACACCATTAAAACACCCCGATCAGTGACATCACGAATCAACCGACCGATACCCTGCCTTAAGGCAATAACGGCAGTGGGCAGTTGATACTCAAAAAACGGATTTTTGCCTTGTTGTATCATAACTTTCAAACGCGCTTTTAACACCGGATCACCCGGCGATGCAAACGGAAGCTTGTCAATAATCACGCAGGATAACGCTTCGCCCCTGACATCCACACCTTCCCAAAAGCTTGATGTACCCAATAGCACCGCATTACCAGCGGTTTGAAACTGTTCCAACAACAGCGCCTTAGGTCGACTGCCCTGAATCAACAGGGGATATTTTAGTTTTTTCTCGAGCAGTTCTGCCGCTTGATTAAGCGCCCGATGACTGGTAAATAAAAAGAATGCCCTGCCCTTACTGGCCTGTAACACGGGCAAAGCAAACTCGACAATGTTGGGAATGAAGCTGGGATCATTGGGCTGCGGCAAGCCTTTAGGATGATAAAACAAGGATTGGTTGGGATAATCAAAAGGACTGCCCCAACTTTCACTGGCCGCCGACTCAAGCCCCAGATTATTGGCAAAATAATCAAACTTGCTGGCAATACTTAACGTAGCTGAAGTAAAAATCCATGCGGCTTTATGTTGTTGCATAAAGCCATGAAACTCTGCGGCAATATCCAACGGGGTAAGACTTAAGGTAAAGGTTTTTCTATGTGTCTCATACCATCGTATCCATTTGCCGCTACGATCATTTAAAATAAGTTCCAATTTCTGAATCAGCTCTTCAGAGCGTTTAAAGCAGGATTCCAGTGCTTTGGTTTTAACGGATGCCAGCTTTAATTGATCCGTCAGGCGTTGCAATTGCTCTATAACGGAGATTAAACCGCCCGCTATTTTAGGGTTATTTTCAATGTCCTGCCATTCACCCCGTTTAAGCTCCAGCCCAAACGCCAGTCGCAAATCTTTAATTTCATGATCCATATCTTCGCAGGCAGTACGTAAAGCGGGAATATCTCGGGCATCTTTGTGATATTCCACCAGTGCATCCTGCGCCAAATCATTAAGTTGTTTGGCACCTACAGTAATGCCTAAAAAATTGGAGGCGGTATCCGCCAATTGATGGGCTTCGTCGATAACAACCACTTCGGCGTTGGGTAATAACTCGCCAAAACCACCGTCCCGTAGCGACCAATCTGCACATAATAAATGATGATTAACCACCAACACATCGGCTTCCTGGGCTTTCTTGCGTGCCTTAACCAAAAAACATTCAGCATAATCCGGACAATCTTGCCCCAAACAATTATCCAGCGTAGACGTGGCTTGATACCAAACCTGATCACCTTCAGTGACCTCGGACATTTCCGAAATATCACCCGCTTTGGTACGTTTGGACCAGTTGTTTATTTTAGCCAAGGCACCGGCATCTTCCTTGCTAAAGCCCAGCGTTGAAGTCAGCGCATTTTTCAATCGATACGTGCATAAATAATTGCTTCTACCTTTTAATAACGCGGCAATAAAAGGCGTTTTTAAGGCTTTGCGAATAATCGGCAAATCTTTATTAAACAACTGATCCTGAAGATTTTTGGTGCCGGTTGAAATAATAGCTCTTTTGCCGGATAAAATAGCGGGCACCAGATAAGCAAAGGTTTTGCCCGTTCCGGTTCCCGCTTCCGCTATCAAATGCCGTTTTTGCTCAATCGCATCGGCAATAGCCGCTGCCATTTCAAGCTGGGCCGAGCGTGGCTGATAACCTGATATAACGGTTGATAACGCGCCATTACCGCTAAAAAATGATTCCAATTCTGTCACTTGAGTTAATGCCAATCAGCTGTAGATAAAAATCCACCATAGTAGGGCAATATAAACAATAATGCTATTAAGGAATAAAAAAACAGCGATTCAGAGCATTCCTTAAAAAATAATTGGCATCCCTACGTGCTTTATT
>JBAXXH010000333.1:0-3051 GCA_037127995.1 Methylococcaceae bacterium
TATTGAAGAACTGGAAGCGGTTACTTTTGTACCTTTTTTAACAGGGAAAGAATAAGCTTGGGCAGTAAAAATTATAACGCCCGAACTTCAAACAAGGATTAAGAATGACTCGCCGCAAGACGCCAAAACATTCCAAACCAGTCACCCAAACGGTGTCTGAAGCTAACACAACACCCGTCGAAACGGGTAAGGGCAAAAAGCGTCTCGTTCTGTTGTTGTCAATCTTAATGTGTGTAGGGTTAGTTATAGGCGTTATCTATTTTGCCAACAGGCCTTCTGAAGCAGTGATTTTACCCGCTACTTCTTCAGCGAAACCAGCACAGGCAATGCCTGTTGCGACTAAAGAATTTGTCGGTGCCAGCGCGTGCAAGCAATGTCATCAGGTTGAAGTTGAAGCATGGCAAGGTTCGCATCATGAATTGGCGATGCAGGAAGCTAATGCTCAAACGATACTCGGTGACTTTAATAATGCCAAATTTAAACACGACAATGTCGAGTCGACTTTTTTCAAGCGCGACGATAAGTTTATGGTACGCACTGACGGCCCGGACGGTAAATTAACCGATTACCCGATCACCTATACGTTTGGAGTTACGCCGTTGCAACAATACTTGATAGCGTTTCCCGGTGGCCGCTATCAAGCGCTTAGTATTGCCTGGGACAGTCGTCCGAAAACCGAAGGCGGGCAACACTGGTTTCATCTTTATCCAAAAGAAAAGGTTGATCACACCGATCAGCTGCATTGGACGGGACGTTACCAAAACTGGAACATGGAATGCGCTGAATGTCATTCTACCCATTTGAAAAAAGGCTACGATGCTGTAACGGACAGTTACAAGACAACTTTTAACGAGATCAATGTCGCTTGCGAATCTTGCCACGGCCCTGCATCACAGCATATCGAGTGGGCGAAGCAGGCGCAACCGCCCTATTTAGACGCTAACAAAGGTTTGTCAGTGAAGCTGAAAAGCCATTGGCAAGAGGCGTGGAAGTTTGCCGATAAAGGCGTTATTGCCCATCGTGAACAGCCTGCCAATGATGCACTGATGAATATCTGTTGGGCTTGTCATTCACGCCGCTTGACGCTGGTTGAAGGTAGCCTGCCTGGCTTGCCATTGGAAGACACTCATCAGCCCGCATTACTGACGCAACCGACTTACCATGCTGACGGGCAGCAACGTGACGAAGATTACACCTGGGGATCGTTTCGTCAAAGCAAGATGTTTCAGCAAGGCGTGACCTGTATGGATTGTCATGAGCCGCACTCGCTTAAGCTTCGTACTGAAGGTAATGCGCTGTGTAGCCGTTGCCATAATGCCGAAAAATTCAACACGGAAAAACATCATTTTCATAAGCCGGATTCAAAAGGGGTTGCGTGTATGGATTGTCACGCGCCTGAACAAAATTACATGGTGAATGATGGACGGCACGATCACAGTTTCCGATTGCCCAGACCTGATTTATCACAAACGCTGGGCAGCCCAAATGCTTGTACCCAATGCCATCAAAAACAAAAGCCTGAATGGGCGGCTGGTATGATGGATGGGTGGTATGGCAAAGATTGGCGCAAGCGTTCGCATTACGGCACGACATTACATGCTGGCGTAACACAGGGCATTAAAGCATTACCCGCGCTACAGGAACTTGCTCAGGATCCGACCAGTCCCGCGATTGTACGCGCAACCGCTCTCTCGTTGATCAAGCCAATGATGAGTCCGGATCTGCTCACTTTTGCACGATCGCAATTAAAGGACGCCGATCCTTCGGTGCGTATTGCCGGTCTTGGCTTGATTGAATCTGCCGATCCAGTCAATCGCATACTCTCCGCCTCGCCCTTGCTTGCCGATCCGGTTCGTAGTGTGCGCATTGAAGCTGCGCGTGTGCTTGCCGATGCACCGGAGAGTCAGCTTCCGGAGGGTCGGCGGGAGAGCCGTAACAGTGCAATGCAGGAATATGTGGATGCTCTAAAGCTTAATGCCGACTGGCCAGCGGAAAATATTAATTTGGGTAATCTTTACTTGCGGCAGGGCAAAATAGACGAGTCTATTGCTGCTTATCAACGAGCCATTACCCTCGACCCGCTTTTTGTTGGCGCGTATGCCAATCTCGCCGATGCCTATCGTCAGCAAAGTCGCGATGATGAAGGCGAAAAACAGTTACGCAAGGGTCTGTCTTTAGTTCCCAATGCAGCGGATTTACACCACGCATTGGGTTTGCTACTGGTGCGCAAGGGAAATAAAATCATGGCGTTACAGGAATTTGCCAAAGCCGGCAAGCTCGCGTCAACTAATGCCCGCTATGCGTATGTTTACGGCATCGCACTAAATTCCATGGGCAAGCAACACGAAGCGTTGGCAGTATTAAAAGCGGCTGACACGCGTCAGCCGAATAACCTCCAGATACTTAGCGCCTTGATTTCGATGCAGCGCGAGGCAGGCGATAACAAGGCTGCGCTTATTTATGCACGAAAAGCCGCCGAAGCATTGCCTGGCAATAAAGAAATAGAGCAGTTAATCGGAGAATTAGAAGGTGTGAAATGACCAGTTTATTAATTGCTCTAAAAATTATTCCCATGATTTCATGGCTCTGTTTCCGGTAGCTAATCCGGCTACCCACTAAGCCAGGACAAAAAATTTTAGTTAACGCCGTCATACCGGCAAGGATTTCGGTATCCAGTACCATGGAGGGTAACTTTCCGATAACGTTGCCGCATGATTTAGGGTCTATGCCAAACTACAGCTTCACATCCCTGTGACTGGATTCCGTCATTCCTGCCGGAATGACGGACTTTTTGGTACTTAGCGAATCATTTTGCTGCTCAGTGTCCCGTCTTGGTTGGTAGCCGGAACTTTTATCTGCGATAAATAATAACCTCTTAAAAGCATAGTCCGTTTCGTTTTTTTCAACGAACTTGGACTAAAGTCCAATAGCGCAGACTTTTTAATTACTGCTATTATCAAATGTCCTTACTTTTAGCGTTAGTCATTATTTTTCCTGTACGCGATGGCAGGATTAAAGCTTTCAATTTATAGGTATTTCTACGTATTGTAC
>JBAXXH010000334.1:0-3021 GCA_037127995.1 Methylococcaceae bacterium
CATGTCCGGTGGTGTGGGAGGGATAACGGGCGCAATCCCGTTATCTCGACCCGATTATCCAATTATTTAATTTTAACCATTTCCTTGCCATCGGTAGCAAAGCGGCAGATGCCCGGTGCAAAGTTATCACAATCTTTTGATTGTTCAACTTTGGCACCCGTTGGGCTAAGATGAACTTTTAACTCGCAAAAAGTCGCTTCACTTTCAGAACGCTTTTTCATAACCAATTCGTTTTCAGCGATGACTTTGGCTTCACCTGAAACTTCACCGACACAGGCTTCTCTTCCGGCTTCGGCGTCATTCGGTTCAAAATCAACGTCTGCGCTGACGGTAATATCATCTTTGATAGTGGTGATTTTTAAATGTTGAACATGATTTCCATCACGCAGTACATAATGATCAGTTGCGGCCAAGGCGTTGCCGGAAACCAGCATTACGGCAGTCAGAAACAAACTTTTTTTCATGGTATTTCTCCTTTTATAGGTTAATATTTTGTTGATTAATCGTAGTCCTTATCATTTTACCTTACTGTAAGCGTTAACTAAAAGGCTATAACTCAATCTTCAAGTTTTTAATGGTTGATTTTGGGGGCAGCGATAACCAACAATAGGCGTAGGCTGGAATAAGATCACCCAAGCGTAGCGCGTGGTGGCGTTTCCGGCACACTCGTAGCGGATGCCGGAAACGCTTATTCTCGCTTGCGCTCGAAAAGTCTTATTCCGGCCTACGCTGTTTCTGATATTCAATCTTCACATTGGATTTAAAGGCGTTCAGCAATAAGAAAACTTGAAGATTGAGTATAAACATATCAAAGTCCATAAAACCTGTAAAATGGTCATCGTAAACAACCCTGTTACCCCGGATAATTGCAATACCCCTTGTCGGTAACTCCAACTCATATCCCAATGGCCAAGCTAAATCCCCAACAACAAGCCGCTGTTAAAGCGATAGATCACCCTTTATTAGTCCTTGCCGGTGCGGGGAGTGGTAAAACGCGGGTGATTACAGAAAAAATTGCTTATCTGGTTAAGCAAGGCTTGCCTGCGCGGCACATTGCGGCGGTGACGTTTACCAATAAGGCTGCCCGGGAAATGAAAAGTCGGGTTTCAAAATTACTGGATGATACCCAAATTCGTGGCTTGCGGGTTTCCACTTTTCATTCTTTGGGGCTGGATATATTACGAAAAGAGCATAAGGTATTGGCGTATAAAGCCGCGATTACGCTGTTTGATGAGCAGGATAAACAAACACTGTTAAAAAATCTGATCAATCATGGCGTAAAAGATTGTGATCTGGATAATCTTGACAATTATGCCCGACAAATCGGGCAATGGAAAAATGCCTTTGTAACTCCTGAACAGGCGCAAGCGACAGCGACTCGCGAGCAGTACGCGGCGGCGGGGATTTACAATGAATACACCCGCAGTTTAAAAGCGTATAACGCAGTCGATTTTGATGACCTGATTTTGCTGCCGGTGCTGCTGTTTCAGCAACATCCTGCGGTGTTGGAAAAATGGCAAAATAAAATCCGTTATTTACTGGTGGATGAATATCAGGATACCAATATCACCCAATACCAATTGGTTAAATTAATCGCCGGAGCGCTGGGACGCTTTACTGTGGTGGGTGATGATGATCAGTCGATTTATGCGTGGCGCGGAGCGCAACCTGAAAATCTGGCGCAATTACAAAAAGACTTTACCCGTTTGCAAGTGATTAAACTGGAGCAAAATTACCGATCTACCGGACGCATACTTAAGGTGGCTAATCATTTGATTGCCAACAATCCTCATGCGTTTGAAAAACGACTGTGGAGTGAATTGGGTTATGGTGATTCACTGCGCGTTTTAAGTCATAAAAATGACCAAGATGAAGCCAAGCAAGTCATCTCGGAAATCATTCATCATAAATTTAAGAACGGTGGCAGCTATCAGGATTATGCCATTTTATACCGGGGCAATCATCAATCCCGCTTGTTTGAGCAAGGTCTCAGGGAAAATAACATCCCTTACGTGATTAGCGGTAGTGCATCGTTTTTTGCCAATTCAGAAATCAAAGACATACTGGCTTATCTGCGTTTGTTTGTTAATCAGGATGACGATGCGGCGTACTTACGCATCATCAATACACCCCGGCGTGAAATTGGCCCGACGACCCTGGAAAAACTGGGTACTTATGCCAATGACCGACATATCAGTTTATTTGCGGCCAGCACCGAAATGGGCTTAACCCAAAAGTTATCCGAGAAATCCATCCATCGGCTGCACAAATTTCACGATTGGGTTATCGACACCGCTCACCGTATTGAAACGGGCGATACTTTTGTCGTGATTGAGCAGGTTATTAATCATATTGGTTATGAGCAATTTTTAAAAGAAGACAGTAAAAGCAAAGAGTCCGCTGAACGTAAAATAAAAAATGTTTACGAGCTGATTGAATGGCTTAAACGCATAGCAGACAAGGAAACTGACGGTCAAAAACCCTTGGCTGAAATTGTCGCCAAAATCATGTTGATGGATATTATGGAGCGAAATCAGGAAGCAGAAGTCAGTGATCAGGTCAGCTTAATGACGTTGCATGCCGCCAAGGGACTGGAATTTCCGCATGTTTTTCTGATTGGCATAGAAGAAAATATTCTGCCGCATCAAAACAGTATTGAAACGGATAACATAGAAGAAGAGCGTCGTCTGGCTTATGTTGGTATTACCCGCGCCCAGCGCACCTGTACTTTTAGTTACTGCACAAATCGCAAACGTTATGGTGAAATCACTGAATGTGAGCCCAGCCGTTTTTTAAATGAATTACCTGCCGACGATCTGGAATGGATTAATAAAAAACAACTAACGCCCGAAGTTATCAAGGAACGCGGCAAAGCCAATCTGGCAAATTTGAAAACAATGTTATCGTAATAGTTTGCTGATCGGTTACAATACAAGCCTTTAGCGCCCTTAGCTCAGCTGGATAGAGTACAGCCCTCCGAAGGCTGTGGTCGGTGGTTCGAATCCACTAGGGCGCACCAAT
>JBAXXH010000335.1:0-3007 GCA_037127995.1 Methylococcaceae bacterium
TTATAAAATTGAAGGCTGCCAAAAATAACTCAGTCAGTTTTTTTTCCCTGTGCGACTGACTGGTAATAAGACAATCCAGATAGTCGTTGATGGTCTCTAAATCAGCAGAGCCGCCATAATAATGCAGGGCATTAAAATTTACCAGGCGTGGATTAATCGGTTCATTGTCACGCAGGGCAATATAATTGGCCTCGGCCAAGGGGCCGGCGAGTAAATTGATAATATCCGCTTCAAAAGCGCTTTGATAAGCCTGTTTTTGTGTTAAAGAAAAATCACAGACTGCTTCCTCAACTGAGGATGGCAAGGTATGAATCAAACGCCCACCCTCTATTTTAGTAAAGCAATACTTACACTCATCACCCGATTGGCATAAACATTTAGCCGGTTGAAAGTCATAGTTTAGTTTTTTTGTAAAAACCTGAAAAAAAACCGGCGGCAGTTGTTTTTGTTTGTTACCGAGATAAATTGCAGCGGCATGACCCGCTTCATGGACTGCGGTTTTTCTGCTGAGTTCGGCATGGTTGATCGGGCGAAAATCGATGGATGTCTGTCTGCGTTTCATAATAGTCCCGTTAAAAAAAATGCGAACCCACTGTGCAGTCCGCATTATCGAGAGGAAGGATGGTTAACTGATGTTGTAAAGAGAGCAACGACAAGTTGAACAAGAGTTTAGCGGCTTAATTAAGTCTTGAAAATGTGACATATTGCCGCGCGACGAAATGCCGCTAAATTTGGCATTTTAATTGCTTAATATAATTGGTTTGTCAGGCATTAATGCTTCTAACATCAGGCTACAAGCCACACGCCCGTTTAATTTATCACCCTTTAGTGTGGCATATCACCTACTGAATAGGTCATATCACCTATTTTTTTGGCTAAAGAGCTAAGCCCTATAAAGTGCTTAAGTCTTTACGGCTTTTTAACCTCTCCACTATTTGGGGAACGTTTACACTATAAGTGAAATTAGGCACCCTTCATTTCTCGGTTTACTTTTTGCAACACCCATCGCGTAGGTCGGATTAGCGACAGCGTAACCCGACAAATCGAAGTATCTGTGTTGGGTTACGGCTAACGGCTAACCCTACCAAAATTAAAAGTAGTAGTGCGCATCGCGCACCACAACCATCCAGGAGAAAGAATCCTAATTACGCTACAGGTAGAAAAAACAATATATTATGGTGCAAGTAAAACTGCTTAGTGGATGCGGTTTTAGGTGCGCGATGCGCACCACTATAAATTGGGGGACTTGTTATTGCGAGTTGCCTTACTGGTATTCATTGAATAATTAAGCGACAGCAGTAGTACGAGGCAATACGCCAGAAGTTTATGACTTGTTGCCTCAAAATCCTATAAAACAAATCTGTCGTTTTTTAAACTCACCCTTAATTGTTAAATTCGGGGAAATCAGCTGGCCGCTTTTACTGGCTCTGAATGTTTTTTATCAAATCGGCATAGTAATCTACCATTTGCCGAAGAAACAAAATAACGGCATCAATTTCATGCTTAATGTCATGGATAAAATTATGCTGCTGAAAACTGTCTGCCACATAAAATGACAAGCCCATGTAAATGGTATTACAGCCCATTATAATCATAATAAGTGCGGCGGACTTTAACATTAAGCCTCTAAAGTGGGCGCTCATTTTTCCAAATGCCAAACTGACAAACAGCATGGTCGGCAGCGTACCCGCGCCAAAGGTCAGCATTAACAAGCCGCCTTCCATCACGGTAGTGGCTGACGTTGCCTTAACCGCCATGGCAAAGGTTAACGGGCACGGCATTAAACCATTTAACAAGCCGGCAATGGTTGCGCCCAGTAACGGGCCTTTGGTTCTTGATTCTGCATAACCCCGACGCAATAAATTCATCGGTAATAATCTGACGGAGCCCTGAAAAGGAATCCAGCCTAAAATCCCCAGCGCAAGAATAATAACGACTGCACCGATAAACATCTGCAAGATGCTTTGAACCTTACCAAACACGCCGCTGGAAACCAGCACAAAGCCGAGCGCCGCTGCCGCAAAACCGACCATCGTATAAACGAATATCCGGGCCAACTGATACATAAAATACGGCAAATAACGTTTTGAAGGCCCCGCGTTCATAAAGTAACCGGATACCAGAGCGCCACACATGCCCAGACAATGTCCGCTACCTAATACACCTGCCATAAAGGCCAAGCCGTAATCAAAGCCGCCCGCAGCAGCAGCCACATGCTGCATGCCCATATCCATCGTTGAATGATCCATTTTTTAATCCTGTTTTTTACTTAACCGTAATGAATTAACGATAACCGAAACCGAACTTAAGGCCATTGCCGCAGACGCTATCATCGGGTTAAGTTTACCCATTGACGCGACCGGAATGGCAATAACGTTATAAGCAAACGCCCAGAATAAATTTTGCTTAATGATCCTGATGGTATCGGTACTTAACTGAATAGCACCGGTCACTTTGGTAATATCTCCCTGTACCAGCGTCATATCCGCAGACTCAATCGCTATATCAGTCCCTGTGCCAATGGCAAAACCGACATCGGCCGCCGCCAATGCGGGGGCATCATTGATACCGTCACCGATCATGCCGACTTTTTTGCCTTCCTGTTGAAACTGATGGATGATGGCCAGTTTTTGTTCAGGCTTGGCATTGGAAACAACCGTTTCAATACCGACAAGGGCGGCAATATAGTGAGCCGTTTTTTCAGTGTCACCGGTTACCATGAGTGTTTGTATACCCAACTTTTTCAAATGCTGTATAGCCTCAATGGCTTGTGGTCTGGGTTTGTCAGCAATACCGAAGACAGCCGCAGCCTTGCCGTTAATTGCCATAAATACCGGCGTTTTACCCTGCCCTGAAAAATCACTGGCGGCATTCAACAAGCCGTCAACGATGATCTCTTTATCCAGCAGCCATGCCTTGTTACCCAGCAACAGCGTTTTACCGTCTACTTCGGCTTCAATGCCCCGTCCGGTTTCACTGTAAAAATGCGTGCATTCCTGTAACGCTA
>JBAXXH010000336.1:0-3006 GCA_037127995.1 Methylococcaceae bacterium
TCATAATTAAAACATCTGATGTCAATTATTTTGCCTAATTCAGTCCAACCATAATAATCTACGAGCTGGATGAGTATGGTTTCCAGTGTGATACCGTGTAGAGGATTGTCCGGTTGCTTGTTACTCATAAGATGTCCTGATAAAGGGAAATTAGATTCAAGGTAAAAGACTCATAACTTAATTATAAAAAACAATCACCTGCCTTTTGTCTTTAAGAATTTACCTTCATTCTTCATGCTCGTATTTACGCCTTATCGCGTCATCCCGGGCGTCATTAATTTCCCTCATAATACTACCCACATCAGCCTGTTTATTGCTGCCTTTGAAATGTCCGGTCAGTTTGCCATCAGGCGTCAGGTTACCGCTTTCGTAAATCTTCCAGATTTCTTTACCATAGCTGGTTGCAAGCAGTTCTGGCGCAAAGCGACCAAAGTAAGCTGCCATATTATTGACATCACGTTCCAACATGCCAGGAGCATTATTATTAGCTGCCGCATCTACAGCTTGGGGTAAATCGATAATTACCGGGCCATGAGCGTCAACAAGTACATTAAATTCGGATAAATCGCCGTGGACGATTCCTGCGCAGAGCATTCTGACCACTTCTTTAATTAATATAGCGTGATATTCAAGCGCTTGCTCACGACTCAACACCAAATCATTAAGCCTTGGCGCGGCCGATCCATGCTCATCAGTGACCAGTTCCATTAGCAACACACCTTCAACAAAATTATAGGGTTGCGGAACACGTACACCAGCAGCCGCAAGACGGTACAAGGCATCGACCTCGGCATTTTGCCAAACCTCTTCTTGCTGTTTGCGTCCAAAGCGGGTGTTTTTTTCCATCGCACGCGCCTGCCGGGTGTTTCTGACTTTACGCCCCTCCTGATACAACGACTGTTTATGAAAGCCGCGCTTGTTAGCTTCTTTATAGACTTTTGCGCAGCGAATTTCACCTTCAGAAAGTACCACATAGACCGCCGCTTCCTTGCCACTTTTTAATGGCCGGATAACTTCATCGACAAGACCATCGCGCACCAAGGGTTCAAGACTTTTAGGAGTTTTCATGGTCGTCCTTTACCGGCTACACTGGAAAAAATTTGAAACATTTGGCTTTAATACAGTCATTCGCTCGCTCATATTATGCTGTGTATTTATGATAGTAAGTCACAATGAATAGCTTCAATGTGTTGATAATTCTGTACTTGATTTAGGGCCCTCCACACATTCCATATGGCTCAACACCCCGTAACCAGCGGCTCGCCCCGTTGCCAAACAAGCCGTTAAAAGATAACCGCCAGTGGGTGCTTCCCAATCCAACATTTCACCTGCACAGAAAACCCCGGGCATGGAACGTATCATTAAATGCTCATCAAGCGCCTCAAAAGCAACCCCACCCGCACTACTAATGGCTTCATCAAGTGGCCTTGCGGCAATCAGTTTAAGCGGTAACGCTTTAATGACTGAACACAGTCGACTCGCGTTATCAAAATCTGAAACCGATACCATTTCTCTAAGTAATCCCGCTTTTACGCCTTCAATACCGACCCGTTTACGAAGTTTATTTGCCATAGAATCCTTACCTTGAGCTTGCGACATCTTGTCAATAATCAACGGCAATTTTTTATCAGGAAGCAAGTCAAGATGAATAACTGCAAATCCTTTTACAATTATTTCTTCTCGTAATAAAGCAGAAAGGCTATAAATTAGTCCACCTTCAACTCCATTTTCAGTGATTACTAATTCACCTTGCTGACAAACGTTGACGCCTTCAGTATTGCTAAAAGAAACGCAAACTGATTTTAACGGCTGTCCAGAAAAGCAGCTGCGAAAATACTCACTCCAAGACACATCAAAGCCACAGTTTGAAGGCTTTAAGGGATTAACCAAAGCACCTCGCTGTGCAAGTAACGGCACCCAAGCTCCGGTAGAACCCAGTCGCGCCCAACTACCTCCGCCCAGCGCAAGCACGACGGCATCAACTTTTATTTTGCACTCGCCTTCCGGCATTGCAAATTTAAGTGCCGTGTTATTGTCATCAAACCAGCCCAACCATTGATGCCGCACATGAATATTAACACCGGCAACACGCAACCTGTGTAACCATGCCCGTAATAAAGGCGCAGCTTTCATGTCAACAGGAAACACTCGACCTGATGAACCGATAAAAGTCTCAATGCCGAGACCTTGTACCCAATCACGCAGAGCTTGGGGTGTAAATTTATCAAGCAATGGCTTAATATTAGTACAGCGAGCACCATAGCGAGACAAAAATTTATCGAAAGGCTCTGCGTGAGAAATATTCATTCCACCTTTACCTGCCATCAAAAATTTACGACCCACAGAAGGCATGGCGTCATAAAGATCAACCTTTATACCTGCCCCAATTAAAACTTCTGCTGCCATTAAACCAGCTGGCCCGCCACCAATAACGGCAACCGTTTTTGGTAAAGCAGGCTCAAATGAATTCGTTAATGCGTTAAAGATTCTCTTTCTCCCTAAAGTATCTAAAATCGGGTACCTAAATAGACAGGTTATAGTATTGATAAAAAACCATTATACAATACCGCTGCTTTTTCTGATCAGTGACTACACAAAGAATAATTTATTTTTGATGATTTCTATGTTATTAACCTTTTATTTCCAATAATATATTCCCAACCAGGCAAAATGAACCCTATAAAACCATCTGTTTCCAATAACATTTTTTCTGAAATTCCAGAGCAGTTACCGGAAGAAATAGTTGAATGTCTTCTCAAAAAGGAGAACATTGTTATTGAGCGCATTATCTCCAATGGTCATGTTACCTCGACCGGGCAATGGTATGATCAATCGGAGGATGAGTGGGTAATATTGCTTCAAGGACAGGCCACACTACTTTTTGAGAAAAATCAGAGATTAGTAAAGTTACTTCCGGGAGATTATCTCTTCATCCCGGCACATACAAGACACAAGGTCAGACACCCTGATCTCTACTCAAAGCGTCCATTCAGTAGTATTAATAAA
>JBAXXH010000337.1:0-2940 GCA_037127995.1 Methylococcaceae bacterium
TACCTATCTTTCGTGGATTAAGCAATTTATTTTATATCACGGTAAACGTCATCCGATCGATATGGATGCCATCGAAGTCGCGTTGTGTTTGAGTCCATTGGATCAGCTTCGACCAACGCTATAGTGTCAGATATTTACTTATTTAAGTTTGTTGTGTTTTGATTGGAGTTTGAGTGCGTGTGAAAAATAATGAGGCGGTCGAGATGCAGGATTATCTGGACATTGATATCGGCAGTCAGCAATTGACGGTTTATGTGGCGGGGAACAGAGTGCAGTGTTACTCCGTTTCAACCGCTAAAAATGGAATGGGCGAGCTGATGGGTAGTGAATGTACGCCGGGTGGTTGGCACAGAATCAGGGCTAAAATTGGTGCAGATCAGCCGCTTAATGCGGTGTTTATCGGCAGGCGAGCAACGGGTGAGGTTTACAACCTTGAGCTGGGCAAGAAAAATCCCCGGCGTGACTGGATATTAACCCGTATTCTTTGGTTAGGCGGTTTGGAGTCGGGCAAAAACCGTTATGGTAAAGTCGATAGCACATGGCGTTATATTTATATCCATGGCTGCCCTGATGAATTAATGACGGGTAAGCCCGATTCACATGGGTGTATCCGTATGAACAATGCCGATATGTTGGATTTATTTAGTCGGGTGGAAGCCGGGGTCAAGGTTCATATTCATGAATAAAACGCGATTGGTTTTAGGGATTGAATACGATGGCAGCAGTTTTTCGGGCTGGCAGTGGCAAACCAATCAACGCAGCGTTCAACAAGTCGTTGAGCAAGCGCTATCAAAAGTCGCTAACCATCCGGTTACGGTGCAATGTGCAGGAAGAACTGACACAGGTGTGCATGCGCTTGAGCAGGTGGTGCATTTTGACGTCACCATAGAACGGGATCTCCATGCCTGGATGCTGGGTGGTAACAGTAATCTGCCGGATGATGTCAGAATTACATGGGTTAAAGAAGCGGTCGGTGATTTCCATGCACGGTACAGCGCCATCGCCCGTTTTTATCGTTATATTATTCTCAATCGACCTATTAAATCCGCGTTATTGCGCAAGCAAGTGACTTGGTGTCATGCGCCGCTGGATGTTGAAAAAATGCATCAAGCCGCACAACACTTAATCGGTAAACATGATTTTTCATCGTTTCGGGCGCAAGGCTGTCAATCCAAAAGTCCCTTTCGGGCCATGTATTTTATTGATGTCTATCGGGAAGAAGATAAAGTGATTATCGATATTTCGGCCAATGCTTTTTTGCATCACATGGTTAGAAATATCGCCGGGGTGTTGATGGCGATAGGATCAGAAAAACAACCGGTAGAATGGACGCAAGAATTGCTTGACGTTAAATGCCGCAAGCTGGGCGGAATAACTGCTCCACCTGATGGTTTGTATCTGGGCGCAGTTTATTATCCGGAACATTATGGCGTTGGCAAACACCCAATCTTTGATAAATTACCTCTTGATGCCAAAAGGCATGATTAAAAAATCTGTGGCGGCTAAAGCGGGCGTTTTTTATACTGAAACTCACCCTTTAACCTTTAATCTGAATATTTGCATTTACTCAAATATAAAGTAGATTATCCTTTTCAAATCTATCAAATTAATATGATGAACAACTTTTTATCTTTTCAAATTCATGGTAATGCCGACCACAGCGGCGGTATTGCTGAAAGCGTTTCAAGCTTGTTGGCTTTTTTTGAGAACCTCACCACTCAAGGGCCGGGGGATGTTTTTTCTTCACTATTACCAGGAATTGCCGGTATGGATAATATTCATCCCTTGCTGGTGCATTTTCCTATTGCATTTTTATCCGTTTTTTTTGTTCTGGATGTCATTGCTACGCTGGCGAAAAAACCGCAATGGCGCAATGTTGCCAGTTGGTTTCTTTATGTTGGCACGATCGCCGCTGTGTTTACTGTCATTGCCGGATTTATAGCTGCCGATTCAGTCGTACACGGGGAAAATGTACATGAGATTATGGAGCGTCATGAACATTTTGGTTTATCCGTACTTTCTTTGTCCATCGCGTTGTCAGCTTGGCGGATAAAAAGTGGCGGTCTAATCCGGGGGGGGGGCAACAGTTTGTTCTTGTTACTTGCCGCGATGCTTTGTGTACTGATGGTGCTGGGTGCTGATTTGGGTGGTTTAATGGTTTATCACTATGGTGTCGCTGTTAAGGCGGTTCCGGTTACCGAAGGTGTTCATGATCATCAACACGGTCATGAGCACGGTGATGAACATGATCATGCAGATGTGCCTGAACCCGAACATACGCACGAACATAATCACTCGCATTAATAAAAAGCCATGGCAAACAGACGCCATCAATCCGTAATCAACTTAAAAAAGGCGTGCCATGCGAGCAAGTATATTTTTAGTCTATAGTGTTATTGTCGCTCTGTTTACAGGTAACAGTTACGCCGATACAAAGGCGATAGTAAGGCCGGTCAACGAGTCTGTTGCCACTTTTGCCGGTGGTTGTTTTTGGTGTACGGAATCAGATTTTGAAAAACTGCCTGGTGTAAAGGAAGTTATTTCCGGCTTTAGTGGTGGACACGTTGCCAATCCAAGTTACGAAGCGGTTTCAATGGGTGCTACCGGTCATGTAGAAAGCGTTCAGGTTTATTACGACCCTAACTTAATCAGTTATGAAGCACTGCTGGATGCGTTCTGGCGGATGATTAACCCAACTGATAATGACGGGCAATTTGTTGATAGAGGCGAACAATATCGGTCGTTGATTTTTTATCATAACGAAGAACAAAAACAAAAAGCTGAACAGTCACGTCAAGTATTAAATAAATCGGGGCGTTATGTAGCGCCGGTTATTACTGAAATAAGAAAGTTTGAGGCTTTTTATCCCGCTGAAGATTATCATCAGGATTATTACAAAAAGAACCCCGTCCGATATAACTACTACCGTTTTAAATCAGG
>JBAXXH010000338.1:0-2934 GCA_037127995.1 Methylococcaceae bacterium
GCATTATCAGCAAAAGAAGTTAAAAAGTTGTGCGTGTTATCCGAACAAAGCCACCAGCTTTTAGAACAGGCCATGGATAAATTTGGTTTGTCACACCGCGCTTATCACCGCATTTTAAAACTGGCGAGGACGATTGCCGACTTGGCAAACTCAGAGCAGATAGAAACCAAGCATTTAAGTGAAGCAATTAGTTATCGCAAGCTGGATCGTAGTTTGTAGGGTGACAGGTTGCATTCCAACTTCAAAAAGGTAAGCGGTGCGTATCTTTTAAGGCTGTTATCGGAAACTGGTACTGGTCGGGGTTTGCAACCCCGACCGAAACGTTTGCGGTTTTCAATAACTTTTAAAACGTGAGTAACGGGGTTATAAACCCCGTCACGCAATGCAGAATGGTGGTTTTCTCCGAGCGGACCAGGGGGGTATCCTATTTCTGATGATCCTTTAGAAATTAAGCTGGGCAAGATGCCATGCGGTGTCTCAAAAACCGATTATACTCATATGGAAAATTCTGATTATATTGTGGAGTCACGGAAACTATACTACAAAATGGCAGACGGCACTTTAGTTGCTATTAGTGCAACTTGCCATTTTCCAGAGTATGAAATAAAGCAACTTTTGATCGGTGAAGGCTCAACTGGACACTATCCTCTTTTGGGGTGTGGTCCTGCAAAGAAAAAATAATGTATAAACAACCAAATTGAATTTGTGAAACAAAAGTATTAAACGTAATTTTATACAGAATATTACATTATCAATTTTTTCAAACCAGCCCAAGTAAGTTAAGCATCGCGTACTTTTTGAGCACTGTATTACCCGAAACGTTTTGAAAAGGGTACGCTATGCGTACCCTAGTGTCCCCAGCATGGGCTAAAACTTGTTATCTGAAAGGAGATAACCGGAAGTAGTAACGACAACCGTAGCGAAAACGCAAGGGGGAAACCGTGAGGTTCATGGCGAAACCGTTCTAAACTTCTTGACTTCGATATCCCAATATAACTTTTCGAGAATTCTCTGTCATTCGTAGGTAGTCGAATACCCGTCGCACATTACGTGCTAGCTTTTCGATGGTTGCTGCAACGCTATCTTTACTAATTGCTTTAATCAACCCAACAGCAAATCTGCGTAGACAGGTTATGTTTTCAGGCCCATGGCCTTTGCGTATTGTGCAACGATCTTCATTCCAATTCCAATCGAGTAAGTAATGATGGCTCTCAACACACCAATGGTTTCGATTGAACTTGAGTACTTGTTCGGCGTTGGCGCTCATAGGCGAGTGACTGGTCAGACCATAAGCAATGTCGTTGGTTTCTTGTCCGCTTTTTTTGTCGATGGTGTGGCGGTGTATGGCAAATATTTGACCGACACAAGGAAAATCAAGATAGTCGTTCAGTAGCGTGGAAGTCCAAATTGATCGTGACTCAATACGGCCATGCGCCAAGGTGTAGGGTTCACTAAAGTCAGCAGCTTTGGGATTTTCAAAGGCCAGGCGAATGTCTTGGGCTAGCGTGAGTTGGTTGTCTTTGGCGGTGAAGACATAATGGGCCAGGCGGTCTTCGACAAGATACTTCGCCAACTTGCGTTGTGTCAACAGTGCGTCGCCGGTAATCGTTTTGCCGGCAATATCCGCCAGCGTATCTAAAGTCGGTATGAACATCCCAATTTCGTTGGTCTGTTTGGGTTCATCGCTCCCTGCTACGGGCATAGCACCGGTTTTTTTTAGTATGGCAGCGACCTGTCTGATGCCCTACGACACCCAGGATATGCGTTTGACGGCCCTCGTCATCAAGGGCATTACACAGGGTTTTACCGTCAACGGCCAGGCCTTCGTCTTCTTTGGCGAATTGCTCGTTCCAGCCTTGTAATGCTTGTTCAAGTTGGTCGGGATCGATACTAATCAAGGTTTCTCTGATCGTGGTACGACTGGGTACATAATAACGTCCATTGCGTTTACGGCAGCCAAAACGGGCCCGTGCTTTTTGACCTAAATCATCCGCCCAACTGCCAATCGCCTTATAGCCCTCCATGCCACAGAGTACAGCAGCCGTGGCAAGCGCCAGAATGCAAGGCAGGGAATGTCGCTGTCCTTGTTTGCGACGAAGGTCAGGAATATCCAGAAAGAACTCCGGTAAAGTGCGCATTTGGTCAGCGGTTAACATGATTTTTGGTGCTCCATAGTGATAACAAGGCTCAAGAATAGATTGAGATAAACGGGCTTGTGAACGCTTCTCCAGGGGACGGACGAATATCTGCTTGGGCTGTTGAGAAGTAGAGCCATAGACTGGTCGAGTACGACGGAAGCCACGAGTATTGCCCACCTGCACCCAGTTAGCGGCGCGATAAACTGTTCCATGAAATAGTTGGGGATCGACAAACGTTTCTAACAATAATAAGGGATAGCCGAAGCGTTGCTGCCAATCCTGGGAAATGCGACGTTCACATAAGGACAGAACGCGGGACGCAAGGTTAGGATAATGGTGTTCAGGAAGAATCAGAAAGCGACTATTGTTAGCAATCAGGTGTAGTCGATCATATTGAACCCGATAGCTCCAACCGATCCACTGATCACGCGCCGCACATTTCCACGCTGCACCGGAAAAACTGATTAATGCCAGCCATTCATGATGATAACTTGCGACATACCACAGGGTATGGCCGATCTTTGGTAAGGCTCGCAGATAATGGTGTGCCTTCATTAAAGACTGAAACCGCTCCTGCTCATTCGGCAGTACTGGCTGTATGATGACCTCTTGAAGGTTCAATGCGTTTATCCCAAACAAAAAATTTCAGGATGATTTATATCTCAAAAGAACGGTTTTGTTCAGAATTAGTTATATTTCATTGATTCACAATATAAAATTATAGAGAACTGTTTCGCCGTGCCGTGAGGTTAACCTGAAAGAAGCGGATAGCAAATGCACGATCGTAGGAACACGA
>JBAXXH010000339.1:0-2928 GCA_037127995.1 Methylococcaceae bacterium
AGTATAAAAAAAGCTGGGACTGCTGCCTGTTTTTTAGGGCTTGCAGGATTTAGGTCTGATTGTTTTTGGTGTTGCGCGTTGATATTGGCGGTTTGCTGTCGCGAAACCGCCCTACGAACTGCAAAAAAATAGTCCATGCCATTACGGGATTGGAAACCAGCCATAAATCAATTTATGATTATGTACCAGGACAGGATGCCTAATTTTAATTAGAGGCAGTTTACACAGATTTTTTTACACCCTCTTCAATCAACTCCGAATACCTCGATTTCACTACGTTATATCAATGCTACTTGCTGTATTCATCGGAACAACGCCAATTAACCGGCAAATAGTAACTACAAAAATCAGGCGTCTTTTTCTTTAGCCATTCCCAGCGCTGCCTGATACAAAAGCTTCTTTCTAATCCCGGTGATTTCTAACGCCATTGCTACAGCGGTTTTAATGGAACACTCCCGCAATAACACCTGAAGTAATTTTTCCTGGTCAGGCGTCACCAGCTGATCTTTTTTATCAACAATAGCCCCATCAACAATAACAACAAATTCGCCCTTCCTCATGTTGTCATTTTGTTCCACCAATTGCAGCGCATCCCCCAAGCTGGTTTTTACAATCGTTTCGTGAAGCTTGGTCAATTCTCTGGCAATAACGATCTCACGATCTAAAGGTAATATCTCTGCCATATCGTGTAATGATGCCAAAATCCGATGACAGGACTCATAAAATATCCATGTTTTTGGGAGCATGAGCCGCTCATTAAAAAAGGCTTTGCGTGCCGATGACGTTCTGGGTAAAAAACCTTCAAAAGAAAACTGCGTAACCGGCAGTCCCGCTGCCGACAATGCCGCAATTAAAGCACAAGCCCCCGGTATAGGCACAACATCCAGACCCGCATCCTTCACCATTTTTACCAGCGGCATACCCGGATCACTTAGCAATGGCGTCCCGGCATCCGAAACCAGTGCAATAGATTGACCCTCGCGTAACTTATCAAGCAGAGCAGCGGACGCTTTATCCTCATTGTACTGGTGCAATGAAACCAGTTTATTGGTAATCCCGTAATGCTGTAACAGTATTTTTACATGCCGGGTATCTTCCGCCGCAATCAAATCAACCTTTTTTAATACCTCAACCGCCCTAAAACTCATGTCAGCTAAATTACCTATTGGCGTAGCAACAACGTATAATTTGCCAAACTCAGTTAACATTCGATACACTCATTCATATAACCCCTAATTACAAAGATACGACATAAAATCACGGTGCACCATTATTATGTCCAGCGCTTACTCGAATAAAAGCCAAATTATACCAGTATCTTGCTCTTTTTATTGTTTACAGAATAAACACATACAGGAGATTAACCGTGCTTTTTACTAAACTCAAAGCCAAAGCCGCACACTTAATCCGTGGTGAAAGCGCTGAAGAACAGGCGCATAAATTTCTCATCAACAAAGGACTAAAGCCGGTTTGCCGAAACTACCGCTGCAAACTGGGTGAGCTCGATTTAATTATGACTGATCATCAAACACTGGTGATTGTCGAAGTCCGCTACCGTAAAACAGATAAATACGGCAGCGCCGTGGAGAGTGTCACGCGGGCCAAACAATCCCGTATAATAGCGGCAACGCATACCTATTTATCATCCCAAAAAGTAGACAGACCCCTACGCTTTGATGTTATTGCCATTTCCGGCAATGGCAACCTAGAGTGGATACAAAATGCTTTTTAAATTAATCATCAAACCATGAGCTTACAAGACCGAATCATTAACCATTTTTCTGACAGCATCCAAACCCAGCAGGATGCCATGACCTATCTCTGTGAACTGATAGAGTATGCCTCGCAACGACTGGTCACCGCCTTATTGAATGATAAAAAAATACTCGCCTGCGGAAATGGCCGTTCAGCAACCAGTGCCCAACTGCTATCATCAGCCATGCTCAACCAATTTGAGCGCGACCGCCCCTCATTGCCAGTCATCGCCTTGACCACAGACACAGCAACCATCACCGCAATAGCCAATGACTTTCACTTTGATGATATTTTCTCGAAACAACTGAGGGCATTGGGGCAAAGCGGCGATATATTAGTCGTCTATACTGATGGCAACAACTCAGCCAACATTGCCAAAGCGATCACCGCCGCCCATGATAAAGACATATCGGTTATCGCTTTAACGGGCAATAATGGCGGCATGATTGCACCGTTACTCCATGAAACAGATATAGAAATACGAGTGCCGTCAATCTCAAACGCACGCATTCAGGAAATCCATATATTAATCACCCATTGCTTGTGTGACTTGATTGACCATCAATTGTTTGGTTGATAATCGCTGACAGACTATTTAGGTTAAACCATGAAAAAATTGTTTTTACCCCTGGTGCTGCTCAATTGCCTTTTAATAAGCGCCTGCTCGACCGTTGCAACAAACCCCGACACAATAACCGAACAAACTTTATTACAAGATCGCCGCACTCGCGAAACCATTTTGATTGATAAAGACATTGAAACCGAAGCCTACTCAGAGCTAAATTCCGAGGACGATTTACTTAAGCAGTGTCACTTTACGATAACCGCTTATAACGGTGCCGTTCTTATTACCGGCGAAGCGCCTAATGAAGAACTTAGAAAAAAAATCGTTGCTACCGTGCAAGTCATTCCCCATGTAAAACTGATCCACGATAATTTAAGCATCGCCCGCCCCAGTGATGCCAACTCACGCGCAAACGACCAATTAATCACCGACACCGTAAAAACAGCACTCAGTCAAATCAGAACCATGCACGATTTTGACCCCGCCATGGTAAAAGTCATTACTGAAAACGGCACCGTTTACCTGATGGGCCTGGTACAGCGAGATGAAGGCACCGTTGTTATCAACGTGACCAAACTCCAACCCGGCATCAATCAAATTGTCACCGT
>JBAXXH010000340.1:0-2906 GCA_037127995.1 Methylococcaceae bacterium
TTTTATTTTGTAGCTCTGTAACGGCTCAAGTGTCCCGGCTTAAGTTGGTAGCCAAGAACTGCCACCCTATTAATCTAAATACTAGGGCAAAATCGATGTTATTCATGTAAATCTCATGTTCACCAATGTTCAAACTTTGACTTGGTATAGGATGATAAAAATTGCTTTGCCGGGCAAATATCGTTACTCGCCACGTTTAAATTCAGGGCTTTCTGTAATGTAAAAATTATTCAGAACCCCAATCGCCCGCAGATGTTCATTTCCAAAACCTGCATCGTAGGTACTGAAAAAAACATAATCCTTTCGCACCGTCTGAGTAGTCATTAAATTGGCGGCAAAACCCCCAAGTAAAGAACCCAGCGCTCCCGCCATCGGATCTTTTGCTTTTCTCGTTTCTTCGGTGATCCGCTGACTGATGAATTGATCGTAGTTGTTAAGCCCTGGATTGGTATACGCCAAAAGACCGAACAATGCGATGAGGATTAGGACGACAGAAAACAGCGTCATGGGTACCTCGAATTGTTGCGCATTCTTCTGGGGGAAGAGTTAAAAGTTATTGGGGAATTTATTAGCTTATAGTCAGCAATAGCGTATTGCGCCACAACAATGCCAAACATGCGGGCAATACGGCTAACATCTATACGCCCTACAGATTGCACCTTACAGGTTGTTTACAACAAGAAAATGATTAAATCCTTGGTTTTGTAATCCTTCTTTCAAACGTTTATCGCCCGTCCAAAGTAAAGCATTGAGTTCTATTGTTAATGCAACAAATGGCGTGTCAGCTTCGTCAATATTTTTGCATAAACCGTAAGCGGTTTGATAAGAAGAATTTGCTATTAAATGAGGACTGAGAAAGTTTATGTGTTCCAATAAAACAGTCAAAAAAATGTAAATATTTTGTTCCGTTTCACTGGAAAGAGAAAGTATGCGATCTTTATGTTTAAAAAGTTCAGTAAAAAGATAATTTGGCGCATAAAACTGCAAATCGGAGCGCAAAAGCGTTTGACGAAAAAACGAATTTTTCGAAAGCATTGAAGAAAAAACAATGTTAGTGTCTACGACAACTTTCATGCTTATTTTTCAATCAAGTATTCTTTATTTTCATGCCACCATTGCCGTTTGATGTCTTCACCTAATTTAGCAATGTCAGGACTAAAATTGACTTCTTGCGCCATAGCTTCTATTTCAATAAGTTTCACCATAGCAATAATGGCATCTTTATTAAAGTGTTTTTTATCGAGGGTAATAAGTACCTTATCCGACGTGGTTTCAATAGTCATACTTTGCATGTTAAACCTCTCTATAGCGTGTTTGTTGTTACCCGGTATTTTATACCTGAAAACGCAGGAAAGCTTTCATTCTTCGATCGCACCGATTTACAAAACGTGAGTGACAGGGTTCAAACCCCGTCACGCTTCGGTAAAAACCCCCAAGTAAAGAACCCAGCGCCCCCGCCACAGAGTCTTTTTCTTTTCTCGTTTCTTCGGTGATTCGCTTGCTAATGAATTGATCGTAGTTGTCCAGTTTAGGATTGGTATAGGCCAAAAGACCGAACAACGCAATAACACGCTTAACGCTAACCCTGCACCACCCAATCCGGCTCCAATAACCATGCCGATGGCGGCAGTCGTCCAGATAAGGGCGGCGGATGTCAAGCCACGCACACCGCTGCTACCCTGGAGGATGGCACCTGCGCCTAAAAAGCCAACGCCGGTGACGATTTGGGCAGCCATACGGCCACTTTCACCAGAGCTGCTTTCTAACACGGGGGATATCAGTGTGAACACCGTAGACCCTAGACAAATCAAGATCATGGTGCGAAGTCCCGCTGGTTTAAGTTTACGCTCGCGTTCGGTGCCGATCAGTGAACCGCACAGCACTGAAGCTGCTATTAAGGCGATTTCCAACCAAGGATGGGGCAAAAATTGCTGCCAATCATTTGTTAGCCAGTACATGTGTTGCAACCTCGATTATGAAAAATATCCCAAGCACCTATTTTCATACGTTAATATGGATAAAACCCAACAACATGCCGCCCGGCCAAACAAAGCCTAATAAGGCCACCAAGCCATAAAAAAAGCCTGAATAAAGCACAAAGAGTTTTTCTTGGCCTGGATACTTTATGACACCCAACAAAAAAACCGCTCCGGTGATTAAATACACCCGGTTATGCGCCCAGTTTGCTTGAAAAAAGCCATATTCAGAAGCAATGGGATTTTCCACAAAGCCCATCAAACCGACGACAACGAACGTTAAGCCAAAATAATGGCTACTAATTTTGCATTAAACAGGGTTCTTCTCCGTTATAGGGTTTTTAAATCTACCACAGGAAAGTCGATAGTGGTCAAAGCGGTTTCATTGAAATAATTGGTAAATGTGTTTAAAGCGACGTGAGACAGAATTTCGATCGCTTCTTCATCACTAAAACCCGCCGCACGTACCTCTGCCAGATCGTTGTCATTAACTTTGCCACGTTTTTCCAGTAAAGCACGGGCAAAGTTGATCGCAGCTTGAGTTTTGCTATCGCTGGAATGGCCTTTGCTATTGGCAGCCAATTCGGCTCTGTCGACACCGGCTTTGCCCCCCAAGAAAACATGGGCGGAAGCACAATAATTACAGCCGTTAAAACCAGCCACGGTGACTGCCAATTGTTCCCTCAGTTTTTTGTCCAGTACGCCGCCGCTTAAGGCTGTGTTGATGTTAAGATAGGCTTCCAACGCTGCTGGGGCATTGGCAAACGTGGTGAAAATATTTGGGGTGGAACCCATCGCTTTTTTAACGCCATCTAACAATTCTTTGGCTTTGCCTTCGGCGTGGGTAACTGCTTTGATTCTTTGCATGGTAAATTCCTAATTAGTGTCTGAACGAAAAAGCCGATTTTGAAAAAAAACCACGCAAATTCC
>JBAXXH010000341.1:0-2899 GCA_037127995.1 Methylococcaceae bacterium
TTATTCGATGGCGTTAATCAATTATTTGAAAAAGGCTATTTTGCATCGATTGCCGGTAAAAATTATGAATCGTTACGTTCTGTATTGAGCGCGAATATAAACAATCAAAACGTCCCGGCGCTTTTTGATCCGCAAACCAGTGGTGGATTATTGTTTTCAGTACCCTTTTATCAAACAGAAAATTGTCTAAAAGCTCTTCATCAAAATGGCATCTCCAAAGCGTGTGTTATCGGTGAAGTGATTGAGGGGAATAAAATAATCATTAATTGATTTAACCCGGTTCTCTGTACTGGGAGTCTGTCCGACTTAGGGTTGAATATTCCAGATTTCTCATCAACAAAGCGGGAAAGGTTTAATTTCCTCTAAAATCGATCATATTATCGAATATTTTCGTCAGGTATTGTTTAATGACATTTATAATTCAGTGGATTGAAAATAGTGCTGGCGTAGAAGACGTTATCAAGATTAATACCCCGGCAGGTCAATTAGTCTTAACCAGCCAGCAAGGTGTTGTTAATAAAGTAGAATGGATGATTGATAACAATGTTTACACACAAAACCACGAAATAAAGCAGCACTTTGAGCAATATGGGTTTAATCCCAATAAACACATTAATATTAAATTGTTAAAACAAGGCAGCGCCTACCGGCATAAAGTCTGGGCTGAATTGTGTAAAATTCCTTTTGGAGAAACCATGACTTATTCTGCCTTGGCCCAAAAAATAGACTCGTCTGCGCGAGCGGTCGGCAATGCGTGCCGGGATAATCCTTATCCAGTGATTATTCCTTGCCATCGAGTGGTATCCGTTTCCGGTAAGGGTGGTTATTGCGGACAAACAGAGGGTTATTTTATGGACATTAAAACTCAATTGTTGGACTTTGAGGCAACCCATAAACAATGACAGCGAATGCCTTGATAGACCAGTTTCTTGATGCCGTCTGGGTAGAGCAGGGTTTAAGTGAAAACACCCTTTCCGCTTACAGCAGTGATTTAAGGATTTTTGCCTTATGGTTGGCGGATAAATCCATGCTGGAAGTCGATACCGGTGATTTATCAAAGTTTCTGGCGAGTCGTTATAAAGAAGGCATCGGCAATCGCTCGTCGGCGCGTATTTTATCCAGTCTGCGCCGTTTTTATGGTTATTACATACGCGAAAACAAGATAACCATTGATCCGACCGCATTGATAGAATCACCGCATATTGGCCGTTCTTTGCCGGTCTCGCTTTCTGAGCAGGATGTCGAGTTATTGCTCAATGCCCCCGAAGTAACCAATGCCCAAGGATTCAGGGATAAAGCCATGCTCGAAATGCTCTATGCAACTGGACTTAGGGTCTCTGAACTGGTGGGTTTAAAATTTGAACAAATCAGTTTCAGACAAGGTGTGGTCAGGATTATTGGCAAAGGCAATAAAGAACGCTTGGTGCCGGTGGGTGAAGAAGCCATGAACTGGTTGGACGGCTATATGAATGAGGCCAGAAAAAACATGCTGGGTGAGCGGCAATGCGATTATTTGTTTCTGTCTAACCGTGCTGACGGCATGACAAGACAAGCTTTTTGGCATATCATCAAACGCCATGCAAAAAAAGCAGGTATTAACAAAGAATTGTCGCCGCATACCTTACGGCATGCTTTTGCGACGCATTTGTTAAATCACGGTGCCGATTTACGCGTTGTGCAATTATTATTGGGTCATGCCGATTTATCGACCACACAAATCTATACCCACATTGCCCGCGAACGCTTAAAAGAATTACATTCAAAATATCATCCCAGAGGATAATTAAACATGGCTCAAAATATTCACCCGACCGCTTGCATAGCGCCTGATGTTGTACTGGGAGACGCTGTTACCGTTGGCCCTTTTGCCGTTATTGAAAGCGGTGTCGAGATGGGAGCCAACTGCCGGATTGGCGCTCATGCCGTGGTGCATGGCCATGTAAAAATGGGTGCCGGTAATATTTTACATCCCCATGCCGTTTTGGGTGGCTTGCCGCAGGACACCGGGTTTAAGGCTGAAACGGTGTCCTGGTTAATCATTGGCGATGACAATAATTTTAGGGAAGGTTTTACCGCGCACAGGTCTTCAAAAGAAAGCGGTGAAACACGCATTGGTTCAGGTTGCTATTTTATGAATAACAGCCATGCTGCCCATGATTGCAGCATTGGCGATAGCACTATATTTGCCAATAACGTGGCAATCGGCGGGCATGTTGAAGTAGGCAATAATGTATTTATGGGCGGTGCTGTCGTCGTGCATCAGTTTTGCCGGGTTGGTTCCTACGCGATAGTGCAGGGCACAACCGGCCTTAATATGGATGTTATTCCGTTTATGCTGATAGGCGGACGCCCTGCCAAACATTATCACTTGAATACCGTAGGCTTAAGACGTGCAGGTATTACCGGCGAGCGTTATAACGTACTTTCTGCGGCGTTTCGTTTGTTAAAAAACAAACAAAGCCTAGATGAGTTGGAAGAGACCGAAGAAATAAAACAATTAAAAAACTGGTTGGCCGTTAAATCCAAGCGCGGCACTCATGGCTTTGTTGACGTATCAGGCTAATTTGGATTGGCTTTGCGAAAGATGGATTCATTCTATGATTCCATCGGGGTTTTTAACTGAACGTAAGGCAACTCGCAATAAATACCCCCCACTAAAATTGCAGATTCACTGATTATGAATCTTATGTACTAAACAGTTAATAGAACACGGATTGGGCGGATCTACACGGATTTTTAAAAACCTAAGCCTCATTCAAGCTCATGTCGGCGTGTGTTGGTTTTTAGTTGAAGATGTCCGTCAGCCCACGGTCATTATGCAGATTACCCAGTTATGAATGGTATGTAGTGTCTGAACGAAAAAGCCGATTTTGAAAAAAAACCACGTAAATTCCAGAAA
>JBAXXH010000342.1:0-2864 GCA_037127995.1 Methylococcaceae bacterium
AATATGTCAACGGCATATTGGATAAAGTGGCTCAGCAAAAAAGAACCGTAGAAATTAAGAGCAGGTCGCAAAGCCCAAAGTAAAAGCTTTACTCACCACGAACGACTGCATGGACAGATATTTGCTCCTGCAATATCTGCATTCACCACATCCATGTGGATTATGCAGGAGGTAGACCAACGCATGGAGCAGTTGCCGAGACACGAGGGACACGAAGTTTTCTAAAGCGTGACGGAGTTTTCAACCCCGTTACTCACGTTTTAGTTTTCAAGCGTTTCAGTCGGCGTTTGCAAACCCTAATCGGCATCGAGATTGAGTTCCAGAAACCGCGTAGGCCGGAATAAGGCTTTTCGAGCGTCAGCGAGAACAAGCGTTTCCGGCACCCGTTACGATATGCCGGAAACGCCACCACGCGCTACGCTTGGGTGGTCTTATTCCTGCCTACACTTGATCCCTAAACCTAATGCTGAACCTTGAACCTGCCCCTTTATCTGAATTTTCGCTCATTCAGCGATTCTTTACCCGACAATCGGTAAAGAATCCATCAACCCGCTTGGGCATCGGCGACGATTGTGCGTTATTGTCATTTCCAGACGGTTATGAACTGGCGGTCACTACCGATACCATGGTAGAAAATGTCCATTTTTTTGCGGGAACTGATCCCGAACAACTGGGGCATAAATTACTGGCGGTTAACTTAAGTGATCTGGCCAGCATGGGCGCAAAGCCGGTTTCAGTCACACTGGCGTTAACGCTACCTAGGGTTGACGAGAGTTGGTTGACGGCTTTTTCTAAAGGCTTTTTAAGTCTGGCTGAGCGGTATTCAGTGGATTTGATTGGGGGTGACACCACGTCGGGCCCTTTAACGCTAACGGTTCAGGCTATGGGTTTGATTCCCAAAGATCAAGCGTTGCTGCGGTCAAGTGCCTTACTGGGTGATTTTATTTATCTCACTGGGTCATTAGGTGATGCCGGACTGGGATTAAAAATCAATCAAGGCTATCACTGCAACAATCCACAGGCAGCACACAAACGCTTTAATCAGCCTGATCCGCAAATTGAAGCAGGGCAGGCGTTGCGTGGTATTGCCAATGCCTGCATTGATATATCAGATGGTTTGGCGGGTGATTTAGGTCATATTTTAGAGCAAAGTAATGTCGGCGCTTGTCTTGATTGGGAAGCGTTGCCGCTGTCAGAGGCAGTATTAACTTATATCAACGATACCGAAGACTGGTCTATGCCGTTGACCGCCGGCGATGACTACGAGCTATGCTTTACCGTCAGTCCCGAAAAAGCGGCACAGCTAACTATCAATTGCACAAAAATTGGCCTCATTGAAGCCACGCCAGGTCTGCGTTTGCATAAATCAGGCACCATCCAACCCTTTAACAGTAAAGGCTATGAGCATTTTTCTTAAACCCCGTTACGGTAAAAATAAACTCACGCCCCGGCAAATTCTGTCTGATCCCATCTTGTTTCTGGCTTTTGGTTTTGGCTCAGGACTGGCAAAAAAAGCACCGGGGACGATGGGCACTCTGGCAGCCATTCCCGTTTACTGGTTGTTTGCACAAACCAACACTCTGATTTATAGTTTCCTGACCGTGCTTGTGTCGGTAGTGGGTATATGGATTTGTGGAAAAGCGGCAGAAAAGTTAAACGAACATGATTTTGGCGGCATCGTTTGGGACGAAATAGCCGGTTACTTGATAACACTGTGGTTAGTTCCTTTTACCTGGCAAACCATTATCGCCGGATTTATCCTGTTCAGGTTTTTT
Source organism: Methylococcaceae bacterium (assembly GCA_037127995.1). Lineage (GTDB taxonomy): Bacteria > Pseudomonadota > Gammaproteobacteria > Methylococcales > Methylomonadaceae > Methylobacter_C. Next base: position 1,776 of record JBAXXH010000342.1, read on the forward strand.
GATATTCTAAAACCGTGGCCGATTAAATGGTTGGATCAGCATGTCTCCGGCGGCTTTGGCATCATGATTGATGATGTTCTGGCGGGTGTATTTGCAGGTGCATTATTGCTGTTGGCGGTTGACCAAGGTTGGCTTGGCTAAAGCTCATTGCTCGTTCCCAAGCTCCAGCTTGGGAATGCAGCCTTGGAAGCTCCAGCTTCCCGTCGAGCGATCCGGTCGTGGTAGTGCAAACCTTTGGGAGCTTTATACGCAGTGTCACACCACCGTTTTAACACCTTTAAAGACAATATTAAGCAATAAACCTACAACCGTTCCAGATAAAGCTAAACTTGCGCCTAGCATCCATTTTATAATTTGTAATTCAGTGTCAATTTTATTGAAGCGGCTTTCATAGTCTGCCAACGCCTTAGCTGCTGCGCGTGACTTTTCTTCTGATGCCCCCGCCTCTTTCAGTGCATCGTACAATTCGGCAATCATTATCGACATAATAAAATCTCTAATTAAATTTTAGGTTTTAATTATAACACAGACCCTTAAGTTGATGCGTAGGGAGCCACACTTTTCAGCCCACCCAATTGATGAGTCTGGTCGGGCAACGTCTTTTTGTTACTCGACATTCCGTGGAGTTGTCGGCTACGATAAAGCTTCGACCTGCGCGTTTAATGCAAAAAATAATTGGCTACCCACTTAAGGCGGGACAAGCCCGCAAGGCTTAACTTTGGCAGCACGCAGAAAATATCCTCCCAAGATACGCCTGGTTCCCACGCTCCAGCGTGGGAATTCATCCGGCAACGCTCCAGCGTTGCGTGACGCAGGAGCGTCACTGTCGGCATTCCCACGCAGGAGCGTGGGAACGATAGGGTGGAATTATTTATTGCGAGTTACCTTTAAACTGTCTCGCCTTAAGTGGGTAGCCCCAATTTCTATTGCTCATTCCCAAGCTCCAGCTTCCCGTCTTGCAATGCGGTAGTGGCAGTGCCAAAACGTTTTTGAACCGGCTTGCAAACCACGTCCGGCAGAGGGAATTTTGTAAATCCCTCTATTGTATTAATAAAGCTAATTGCTATAATCGCTCTCATGTATCAAATT
>JBAXXH010000343.1:0-2840 GCA_037127995.1 Methylococcaceae bacterium
CATCGTTGAATACCCGCAACCGAATGCCGTTGTTAATCATGGATATGGAACGAGAAGATGATTTCCCGTATCCAGGGCCCGTGACTTCCTGTCCCTACCTTACTATAGGTTTGGCTTTATAATTTTGGGGTAGTGAATCATAAAATAAATTAAATATCAACTGAGTAAAATAGTTAGGAATAAAGAGTACAAGTGATTGTTTTTGCCTTTTATTTGAATGACTCGTTTTGGCTGGTTTGCCGATGTTGCCGATAACTGGTTAAAGACCCGAATCAAAAGCGGTTGCAACTCACATAACATCAATATGACTGAAACGGCATCACCGAATTTTTTAAATACGCTTGCTGAGGTAAAACCCTTTTTCGATAAAAAGAAAACCTATTTTCAGACAGCCTTTTATATTGAGCAGCGCAAGCAACGGTTAATTTTATTGGATACAGGCGGACATCCGCTCGGAGGTCAATGGACTTTTGATGCAGACAATCGTCTCAAGTATCCAAAAAATGACAAGCCGCCCGTAGTCACTGTTGCAAAAGACGATAGCCCTGTCAAGGAAGCCAAGCCTTATGTTGTGAAATATTTTCCCAATAACTATCCCAGTGCGGAAAATTTTATTTATCCAACCGACCATGCCGGCGCTTCCCACTGGCTGGATGAGTTTTTAGAAACGCGTTTTGAAAAATTCGGCAGTTATGAAGATGCGATGGTGGTCAACGAACATTATTTACATCATTCCGTGTTAACGCCCATGCTGAATATTGGTTTGCTTTCTCCACAACAAATTATCGATAGGGCTTTGCAATTAGGGGGCAATAAAAATATCCCCTTGAATTCTTTAGAAGGCTTCATCAGGCAAATCATGGGCTGGCGCGAGTTTATCCGGATTGTGTATGAACGGGAGGGCGGCAATCAACGGACTAAAAATTTCTGGGGCTTTAAAAGAAGGATTCCAGAAAGTTTTTGGCAAGGTACAACGGGGATTTTCCCTGTCGACAATGTGATACAAAAATTACTGCAAACGGGCTACAGCCATCATATCGAACGCTTGATGGTCATGGGTAACTTTATGCTGCTTTGTGAGTTTCATCCTGATGAGGTCTATCGCTGGTTTATGGAAATGTACGTGGATGCCTATGATTGGGTGATGGTACCTAATGTCTATGGCATGAGCTAATTTGCGGATGGTGGCCTGATGACGACCAAGCCCTATATCAGCGGAAGTAATTACCTGCTAAAAATGAGTGACTATCCAAAAGGCGACTGGACTGAAATATGGGATGGATTATTCTGGCGCTTCATGCATGTGCACAGGGAGTTCTTTTTAAAAAACCCACGAATGGGTATGCTGGTAAAAATGTTTGATAAAATGCCGGAAGAGAAAAAAAACAAACACATCGCTGTTGCAGAAAACTTTCTAAAGCAACTGAATGAACGTTAAAGCAATCTAAAAACCTATCTTACTTTTTTATCCAGCGTCAAAAATTAGTGCCTGTACTCACATTAAATCAGTCTTCTGACTTTTATGATTTAATTTAGCTAGCATTCTAGTAGCATTAGGCTTAACAAACAGTCCTGTTTTACTTGACCATTACAAAGTTACCGGTAAGTTAATTGGTAATGATTTTTATCATAGTCAGTTAGCCTATCCGTATGAAATTGGTTTAGAATTTAACTTAATCTGGCGCTTTAATTTATGGTCTGCTAAGAATTGTTCTGGTTATAGAAAATCTCATGAATGTTGGTTAGCGCATTATCTTTTTGTTAAAACCAGCCAAACTATTTCAAGCTAGAATTAACGGTGTCTCAAATTGAAAAATAAATTAATGCGCTTATTAGTCGGCCTGGTTACCGCACTTATCAGCGCTTGTGCCAACCAAAACCCACCGATTAAACCGGTATCATCTGTTAATTTAAATCAATACATGGGTGACTGGTATGTGATTGCTTGCATACCAACAGTTTTTGAAACAGACGCTTACAACGCTGTCGAATCTTACCAAATCGAAAAAGATGGGAGCATCAATACTACTTTCGTTTATCGAAAAGATGGATTTGATGGCCCTGAAAAGCGTTATACCCCACATGGTTTTGTTGTTGAAAACACGGGCAATGCAGTCTGGGGTATGCAATTCATCTGGCCTTTCAAAGCTGAATATATTATTGCGTATCTTGATAAAGATTACACCAGCACTATCATTGCCAGAAATGCCAGAGACTATGTTTGGATAATGGCGCGCACGCCTTTCATTAAGGACAGTGAATACCAGGCGCTAACAAAAACCATTGCCAACTTGGGTTATGACATTAGTAAGTTGCGCAAAGTACCGCAACCACGCCATAGACACAAAAGATAACTTTGAATTTGAGCGGCATATTGAATTCAGCCGCTCAAATTCATTGCTTGACAGGAGACGTAAAAGGTAATAAAAATATGTCTCATGACGCGATCCTCAAACACCGACAAAACCCACCGACTGAATGCCGCATTCAACTTGCTGGCGCAGGGTTACCCATTGGCCGAAGCTGCCGAAGCCTTGTCCCAACAGTTTGGCTTGTCTCGCCGACAGGCATACCGATATCTTCAGGAAGCGCAGGGAATCAATGCGCCAGTCTTGGTCGCTTCCCCCTCTATTCCGATCACCATCAAAATACCTGCGGATGTCGTGCAGCGGCTTCGGTCACACGCCCAAACCAGCCGCATGACTATTGGCGAGATTGTGGCGCAGGCCGTCGTCAGTTTTCTCGACAAGCTGCACCGCCATGGCTAATCGCCATCAGCGAAGTCTATGTCCGACATTCCGCACCCCCGCTATCCGGAACCAGCATATAAGTGAACATAC
>JBAXXH010000344.1:0-2803 GCA_037127995.1 Methylococcaceae bacterium
CGCTAAGTGTAGTTTAAATCATTCTTATCTTGGCTGGGGTGCGGAATGTCGGTTGGAACGCTATTACGACACCATTTTGGGTGATTGGCGACGTGACGCCAGGCCCTATTTGAAAACAGCCAAAGACATCGATGCCAGGGCCGCCGGCTTGGTGCGCTTTTATCGGGACGTGGTGCAACAGCAAGCCGCCAATCTCGATTTGGAAGGCTTGTTGTCCCTGTTCGAACACGACCGTACCCATTTCAGCAAGATGGTCGCCTCCTTGATTCCGATCATGAACATGCTGACATCAGGGCCCTTGGGACCTTTGCTGTCGCCCAATCCCAATGATGTCGATGATCATCGCCCCATCACCAACACGGGGCATATCATCGAAAAAGCCCAAGTGGCGTATATCGGTCTGGATTCGCTGTCGGATGGACTGGTCGGCAGCGCCATCGGTTCAATACTGCTGGCCGATCTCGCTGCGGTTGCCGGTGATCGCTATAACTATGGCGTCTCGGACAGACCGGTGAATGTATTTGTCGATGAAGCCGCTGAAGTGATCAACGATCCCTTTATCCAGGTATTGAACAAAGGTCGCGGCGCTAAAATGCGACTGTTCATTGCCACCCAGACCTTTGCCGACTTTTCGGCCCGCACGGGTTCTCAGGATAAGGCCCGGCAAGTGCTCGGCAACGTCAATAACCTGATTGCCCTGCGCATCATGGACAGCGAAACCCAACAGTACATTACCGACAATCTGCCCAAAACCCGGCTGAAATACATCATGCGCACCCAGGGCGTCGCCACCAGCGCCACTCATCCCGGTGTTTTTTCCGGCAATGTCGGTGAACGTCTGATGGAAGAAGAAGGTGATTTGTTTGCGCCGCAGTTATTGGGACAACTGCCTGACCTGCATTACATCGCCAAATTATCGGGCGGGCGGATCGTCAAAGGGCGACTGCCGATCCTGCGCTCATCACACGAGACGACCAAGGCTTGACCGTGCAGCGCAATTTACTGCTCAGCCTGTTGATCTGGTTATTGGAAATCATTCTGGTGGCCAGCTTTGTCTCGGATCGCTGGACACGTGAAATCCAGGCAGCCGAAGACCAGATGTTGATTGCTTATTTTGGCGTAGAAAAGGATACTGAAATCCGCCAAACCAGCCAACAATGGTTTGATCGGTTATTCGTAAAAACCGGCATCCGGGAGAGTATTTACCGCTACTTCATTCCGACCGAACGTGAGCGGCAGCTATCCAAAGGTTTCGAAGAGGTCGGCCGCCATGATTTGTTTCCCTTTATCCAAAGCCGACTGGATGTGCTTATGGATACGCTGTATCAAATGATCAAACGGTTGATTATGGCGTGGGTGTGGTTGCCCTTTTTGGCAGTCACCCTGATACCCTTTGCGCTCGACGGACTGATTCGGCGAAAAGTCAGCCAGACCAATTTTGATTACCCCAGTCCCCTGGCGCATCGTTACAGTCTTTACGTCATTCTGGGCGCTGTGTATCTGTTGTTTATGGGCTTAACGCTGCCGTTCCCGGTGCCGCCGCAATCGATACCGATAGGCATTTTTGTCGTGGCTTTTGCCTTGAATGTATTGTTGGCCAATACCCAGAAGCGGGTTTGAGCGGCTTTAGAAACAGTAAAGATTAAAAGTCGTCGATGTTTTCCCTTGCCAACCGGTTCATCGCCAGCTTTTGCTATTTGCTCGTTACTCTCATGCCCGCTCGTGCCATTACGTCAACCTCTGTATCATAACAGGCTTGAGTTTTTACGATAAGCACGACAAACAAGAGTCTTCAATGGATTAAATGTCTATTATTGCGCTCAACCGAAGCGAGCTTATAATGCGGTATTGTTTTCAGCTTTTCGAGCCGCGCTCGGTTAGTATGGTATTAAAACTCTCAACTCGCCTGGAGTACCCATGAATAAACTGTTTAGCGTTTTGGTCGGTGTCCTCATATACAGTTCCGTCGTGGCGGATGAAAACGATTTCAGATGTTTTAAGTCAATTGACTTAAAAAGTCCTCTTAGGCTTCAGTTTGTTTTCCAAACTGACAAGGCTGATTTTGGCTACGTAAGCTACCAAAATGGCAGCGGGGCTATTCCAGTAAAACGACTAAAGGAGAAAGAACTAAAGAGAGCGCCCGGTGGATCATCGGAGTTTGAATCCCAATGGCAAGAAACCACCGCCGACGGAACGGGGGGTATGTATGTCGTTGTAAGCCAAGGTGCGCTGATAAGCAAATTCCGGTACATCCGAAAAAAGGACGGGAAGATATTTCAGTTCGAAGAAGACATAGACGCATCTACCGAGAAGGGATGTGATTGGAATACAAAGTAAATGAATGAGACGTTACTTATTTCAACGCGATAAGGACCAATACCTAAGGCAGTAAGATTGATGCATTTTAGTTGAGTTGGCAAAGCGTAAACTGTCATGCACAAATAGGTGATAAAAATCTTCCGCTAGATGTCGCATTTATAAGTGGTATTCGCCAATTAAAATTGCTGTTTAAGATATGGTTAAGTGTCATGCAGATTATAGAAAATGAATACTTCTACTTCACGTAACCAGAGCGCTGCTGCAAACCGATACCTTGGGCAACAGGATTTTTGTGGAGTTTGTTTAAACGTACCCATTGTTTAAAATATGCCTTACCTAAAAACTACCCTGATGTTACTTTATACACTTTATACCGGCATCCTTAATGCCGCTGATTTGCCGTCTGGTTTTGTTTATCTAACCGATGCAGTGCCGACTATAGTGCAGGATATACGCTACGCCAAGACAGAGAATTTCATCGGCA
>JBAXXH010000345.1:0-2802 GCA_037127995.1 Methylococcaceae bacterium
AATCAAGTTCTTTCTGTATTAAGTCAAGGCGTATCGGTGATCTCCCCCTGGACCAGGAAGTGTATCAGCGATCTTAAAAAATACAGTATGGATCATGCTGATGTATTGGAATTGCTGAAATGTGCGCTTACAACCGGAATTTTTAAGGGCTCAGAATGGTGTATTGCAAAGCCGGGTGGCGCATGGGCGGCTTGTGACAGTTACCAAGTCATTCGCAGTGAATGGGTAGAGAATGCCCACAAAAATATGCAGTTTGAATACTATGTCAAATTTGCGATAGGCAAGTCAGGCAATCTGATCCTGACTGTTTCTTGCCATCTTTCAGATGGATAGGTTAAAGAATATGATCAATACAAATAATAATATGTGTCCGCTCTGTGGAGAGGGACATCTTCAACCTAGAACAGACCAAGAAGAGGTTGAATACAAAGGTAGCAAGGGCATTACAGCGCTTTATTATTCTGAATGTGATGCTTGCGGTTCGGAGCAGGCAGATGCTACGCAAACACGTAACAACAAACGCGCAATGTTGGCTTTTAAGAAAAAAGTGGACGGCCTTTTGATGGGATGTGAAATCAAGGCGCTTCGCTCACGTCTAGGAATAAGCCAAGCGCAAGCCGCCGTTATTTTTGGTGGAGGCCCTGTGGCATTTTCTAAATATGAGAATGATGACGTTATGCAATCGGAAGCAATGGATAAATTGCTCCGAGTAGCTAATGATGTTCCTGCCGCTTTTAAGCATCTCGCGCAAAAAGCAGGGGTCTATCTTAACGATCCATCGCCATCAATTAATAAAATTATTTCAGCGCAGTATGTTTCTGTCAGTGAATCTCTCCAGCCGGATAAAGAAGCACATAAAATTATACGTCCGAATTTACGCTTGGTTTATTCATCACGAACAGTGCTTGAACCTACAATGAGATACGGATGATGAACGCGAATCTGCAAAAAGCCATTGATACATTGCGTATCCATGATGTTTATCTGAGAAATTCTGTTGCCCAATGTGTTAATGGCTTTGATCCAAAATATGACCAAGAGATTGATAATCTGGTAACACAAACCAAGCATAGTGTTGAACAAACCCAATTGGCTAAGCTTAACGAAACACAGTGGCTAGTGAGGGTTTATATTGAATTAGGTGCTCGTCTTGTTGATCCTCGCATACCTGATGAAGATGAATCGGTTCGGGCATTTATTGAGGCTGAATATGTAGCGGAATACACCGTAGATGAAGAATTGCAACAAGCCTGCATCGATGAATTCGCGCTAAAAAACGCCAGTTATCACGTTTGGCCTTATTGGCGGGAATTTCTGATGAGCCAGTGTGGCCGAATGCTTTTACCTAAATTACTTTTGCCAACCATGCAGCTTGCGCAAAATCGGCATAAAAATATCGCAATCGGTACTGATTAGCAAAGGGATACCCCATGAACCTTGCCGAAAAAATTTATAAACACAGCCTTAACCTCCCAGAAATCGCTGCCCGTGAAGTCCTGGATTTCATCGAATTTTTGGAGCAACGTTACGCACCGGTAACATCCAATACAAAACAGCAGAACGATACCGAAACCTTTCTTGCTGCCATAACAGGTGGTTTGAGCGAAGATTTTCCTGACGATATTAGCGATGAAGATTTGGGTGTTGATGCCCTGCGCGAGGCATTGGACTGATGCTCTATTTTTTGTAATCCCACAACTTGTATGGTATGAAGTGCATAGCTTGATGAATATATTACAACGCACCTTAATGGAAAAAATCGGCCATGAGAATGGTTTTGAGAATATTATCCCCAACTTGGACGATAAGGTGTTGCTTGGTTCTGCTCAACATCGCGCCCAGGTTACTATTTCTTTGGAAAGAGACAAATGGTTGCTTGAGGTCACTTCAACTGTTTCCAGATTATTATCATCTGAGTTGGTTCGGAGTTTCATGTCAATACCAATGCAAAATGGCAAGTTTGTAGTGTCGACCACCGATGAATTGGCCAAGCTGTTACGGAGAGCGGCTAAACTTGCTCAGGCACTACCGAATCAAGCCGCTAGTGATTATGAAGATCAGGTTCAGGAAGAGCTGGCAAAATTTCCTGATGATGCGATTAAAGGTACAGAAGTTGAACGCATGGTGCGCCAAAGAATTGGCCAAAAAACATTCCGCAATGCAATGCTCAATTATTGGGGCGGAGCCTGCGCTGTAACAGGCATTGCAGTACCCGAAGTGTTACGAGCCAGCCATGCCAAACCTTGGGCGGACTGCATCAACGATGCAGAACGCCTGGATGTGTTTAATGGCTTTATACTCAGCGCCAATATGGATGCGCTATTTGATCGCTGCCTGATTACTTTTGATGATGAGGGAAAGATTGTTATTTCACCCCGCTTAAGCCAGTATCAATGTAATACGCTTGGTTTGAATCCTGATTTATGTTTACGCTGGATTGCCAATGAACATTTGTTTTACCTTCAGTATCACAGGTCACTATTTGTAATTTAATTTTCTGTCCAGTTTCAACTGAAATCAGTGTTTAGTTAGAAATTAGAACCAATTTTTTATTCACGACCAGAAAATTTTCTTAACTTATGAAAAAACAGAATGGTTACGGTAATTTTTGAACTCTTATTGAACAAGTATCAGTCACCTTCTGCATCTCAATTATCATCAACTTTTTCCTCAAACCCACTATCCTCATTGTCATTTTCCAGCATAGCCTCGGGCTCTGCCATCAACCCCGATTCTGCCCTGGCCAGCCGGACTTCTTCCCCCCTCCCCTGTGCATAAGCCGCCTGATGGGCACGCTGTTCT
>JBAXXH010000346.1:0-2785 GCA_037127995.1 Methylococcaceae bacterium
TTAAGGATACCTGAGCGCCTGAGAAATTTTTAGATGGTGGGGTTAAGCGCTTACCCTTCACTGCCTCTAAGGCTATCTTAGCTTTTTGTGTACCCGTCAAAATTTTTCGCTTTTTTTCACTCATTTCTGTCTACCTTTTTATGGAAGACACCATCTTAAACTACTGTCCGGATTTTGGGGTCCACTATAGCAGAATTAGCGGGCTATAATAAACTGGATTTTATCGATAAATTGAGATTGGAAAAGGAAGCTGTTTTTGATTTTAATGAAACCGAAATAGATCAAATTTTTGCCGATGTAGAGAAGTTGCCATGAGTTGTGTTGCTACCGCCCATTCTTTGCTGATTCCCATGTTCAAACTTGGGAACGAGGAAACCCTCCCTTTTTCTTAAAGAAAACTTTATGCAAGCCTATTATGAAATAGAAACCGATATTCCAAGAGATCATCAATTACATATTCAATTGCCGGATACTATCCCCGCAGGTCGGGCTAAGATAGCCGTTATTTATGAATTGGGCGATGCGAAAGCCACAAAACACAGTCTGATGACGGAGTTCTTAAATAGTTTGCCCGTGACAAAAACGCAAGGATTGAGCGTTGAGCAAATACAAGCCATTATCACCGAAGAACGCGCAAGTTGGGATTAAGATTTTACTTTATCCAATCAAGAATCGGCTTAAACATCATAATCCAACTGGAGAATTTTTATGCAAGCACAAAAATTGCTTTTAAAAACTAATTCGCAAGGCAAACTTGAAGGCTTGCCTGTCTTTATGCCCAATCAAACGGTTGAATTGATTTTATTGTTCAACGAAGAAAATACGCCTGTCGCTAAACAGATTTACAGAAAACCGCCGGCTGAATTAGCGGGTAAGATTAAGATTTTGGGCGATATTATCTCACCGGTCATTGAAGAAAATGATTGGGACGCCTTAAAGTGAAACAGTGAGTAGCCTCGATGAAGCAACGCGGAATCGAGGATTTATAATGTTTGATGCTGCGATTATCCTCGATTCCGCTACGCTGCATCGAGGCTACGTTTTACGATCTACACACCTCCCAATAGGTTTGAGGAATGGTTAATTATCGGCGTAATTTTGTTCCCGGCGGAACGTATTTTTTCACGGTCACTTTGCGGATGCGAAATTCCAGACGACTGGTCGAATCGATTGATTTGTTGCGGTTGGCTTTCCGTAAAATACGGGAGGCTAAACCCTTTCAAATCGACGCTATGGTGGTTTTACCAGAACATCTGCATAGTATTTGGACTTTACCGCCAAACGATAGCGACTATCCGGGAAGGTGGAAGGCCATTAAATCCATTTTTACTCGTGAGCTGGAAAAAAGCGGTGTACCTGTTATTAAACGCAAAGATGGTAGCTCCTTAATTTGGCAACGCCGTTATTGGGAACATACGATACGTGACACTAACGATCTGAATCAGCATATCGATTACATACATTTTAATCCGGTTAAACATGGCTTGGTGACACGTGTGGTAGATTGGCCTTATTCTTCATTCCATCGCTATGTCAGACAAGGTTTATTGCTACCCGATTGGGCAGGTGAAAACGTTGACGGTATGACATTGGGCGAACTGATTTTAAAAACAAGTAGCCTCGATGAAGCAACGCGGAATCGAGGATTTATGATGCTACAATTATCCTCGATTCCGCTATGCTGCATCGAGGCTACGGCTTATGACTAACGGCATAAAATGAATCAAGATCACCACGAAATCCATCTGGAAAACTACATTACCCAAAAGCTGGTTGCTCAAGGCTGGGTTGAAGGTCAATCAGTTTATTATGATCAGCAACGTGCCCTGTATCCTGAAGATATTGTCGCTTGGGTTAAAGCGACTCAACCTGATGTCTGGACGAAACTGCTTAAATTGAATGGCGATAATGCGCAAACGGTGTTGTTAAATGCCGTGGCGAAAGCACTGGCCGCCAATACTGGCGGGACTGTCTATGTGTTGCGTTATGGTATTCAGATTGCCGGTGTCGGACAAATTAATTTAAGCCAGAAACAACCGGAGGATCAGCGCAACGCAACCTTAGTGCAGAACTATCAGGAAAACCGCTTGCGCGTCGTGCGCCAATTAAAATATTGCCCAACCCGTGAATGGTCGATTGATCTGGTGTTTTTTATCAATGGCATTCCGGTCGCCACGGTGGAATTAAAAACCGACTTTACCCAAGACGTTGAAGCGGCCATGCGCCAATACCGGCAAGACCGCTTGCCGATTGACCCCGTCACCCAACGTAAAGAACCGCTGTTAACCTATAAACGCGGTGCGGTGGTGCATTTTGCGGTATCGGACAGCGATATTCGCATGACCACCCGACTGGCCGGTGATAACACTTATTTTCTGCCATTTAATCAGGGCAATAACGGTCATGCCGGAAACCCTGCCAGAGACGATGGCGAATACCCGGTGGCGTATTTTTGGGAAGAAGTATTACGGCCGCAAACCTGGCTGCGGGTTTTTCATAGTTTTGTTTATGAAGAAAAACAGGACAAGGTGAATGCCCAAGGCAAGGCTTATACCAGTAGAACTCTGATCTTCCCCCGCTTTCATCAGTTGCAGGCGGTCAACAGCATGATTGCCGATGCCAAAGCCAACGGTGCCGGCCAACAATATTTATGCGAACACAGCGCCGGTTCCGGTAAAACCAGCACCATTGCCTGGGTGTCGCACGATTTGATTTGTTTGCGCAGCAACGAAGGCAAAGCGGTTTTTGATTCGGTCATTATAGTCACGGACAGAAATGTACTGGA
>JBAXXH010000347.1:0-2768 GCA_037127995.1 Methylococcaceae bacterium
GGTTTTAAAACTGTTGGTATCTTCGCGTTTGAGTCCGCCGCCGAAGCTAAAAAAATCGCTGACCGGATTGTTTAAAGGCACGTTGTATTCTACGGCGGCTGTTGATAATACCGGCGATAGATCAAGCTCTGAGGTAAGAAAATGTCCCAGGCGATTCAAGCGGCGGTTTTCATACGCTGCACTTATCAGCGGGCCGATGTCGGTATCAAAACCTGCGCCAAAGGTAAAATGATGCTTCTTTTTGGGTTGCAGTTTAAGAGTGACCGGTACTTCTTGGTCGGCCTTTTCAGTAGCGGGATCAATGTCTATCATCTCGAAATAGCCGGTTTTTGAAAGATCGTTATGGGTTTTGGCCAGTTGTTCGCTGGTATAAAAATCTCCGCTTTTTATCGAAATATATTTTGCTACAAATTCCGGATTTAAAATGTCCTGTTCAACGACAACCTTGCCAAAAACCATGCGCTTTCCGGCATCAAATACTAACTGGATATGCGCTTGATTGAGCTGTTTATCAATAATTAGTTTTTTTTCTGTAAACGTCCCTTTCAAATAACCCCTTTCCAGCGCCAGTGACTCAATCCGGCGTTTCATCTTTTCGTATTGACTATGGTCAAGAGGATTACCTGTGGTTTTAAGCAGTTTATCGTGGAGTTTTTTAAACTCAGCGTCATCATGCGCGGCACCGGTAAAAGTAATGTTGATGTCCTTGACGTAAACCTGCGGCCCCGGATTAATAGCAAAATCTGCTTTCCAGCAGGTCTTGCCAAAAGCCAGTGATTTGTCGATAACCGCATGGTAATAACCTAATGCCCGCAAACTCTGATCAATTTCCTGGTCTGTTTGTGCATACAAGCCGCGTATTTTCCATTCCGGTGCATCGCATTTCTCCTTTCCCAGAGACAATACAAGCCGCACATTATCTTTGGATTTCCCCGCCAGCCCTGAAATACCTACCTCGGCAAAAACAACGGGTGGAATCAAGCTTAACAGTGTTAGTAGAAAAACGGCTTTCATTGATTTAGGAATTTGCCGCATTGAATACCGCATGATGTGTTTTTTTAATAGCCAACAGCAATTATAACGCGACTTCTCTGGATAAGTGCGGCCGTGGATGGCTGATGTTAGCCATTTGCCAATAATGAGTAAAACAACTCTGAAAATTGCCAAAACCCATAAGGGCAAGCTTATTGATAGCCCAAGATTACTTAAACGGTTATTCCGGCAAAAGCAGATCCGAAAAATCAAGCCGAGTTTTTTACCGGGCAGCTTGAACCCTTGCTGGAAAAAAAAGCAAGCGTAAGGTCTTCGTTATCGATGCCGCGCACCTTGTAATGGGCGCTTTTTTAGTGATGCTTTGATGTAATTCAAAGGCGTATTTGGCTGAACAGGCCAAAGGTCGGGATCGTAAAACGATAGCACTGAGGTTAAATGAATTACGCACGGGGATCGTCTTTGTCGATAATTTCAAGGCACGCAGTATCATTTAAAATAAAATCGTTTTTATTCATATAGCTATAAGACCGGCAGGTTTCTTAGGTATTAGTTTGCTTTGGATGGGTAATGCAAGCCACCTGATTTAATTATTATCATTCATCTTTAATTTATTTTCTGTGCTAAAATCGCCCGCAGTAGCCAGGTTATTAATTTGAGCGTATTGTAAATGCAAAAAGTTAATTTTAATTAACCTGCTTCTAAAATAATCCAATCATCAATTTTGAGGTTTTATAAGTAATGCAAGCACTAAAAAAAGTCCTAATTTCTATTGTTATGACAGCATCTATGGCTGTAGTTTCATCAGCTTTTGCTGCACCTAAAGGTGAAGTTGCAGTTAAAGACGCTATTGAAAGCACGCTTTCAGGCATCACTGCAGCACAAGCTGAAATTAAAGCGGGTGATTTGCCTGCTGCTTCAAAAACTATTCTTGAAGCGTCTCAAGCTTCAAAAGAATTTCGTTTTGAACTTACCGAGCGTCAACGTCAAAAAGCGACTGATGTATTAAAAGCGGCTCGTAAATCGGTTGATGCAGGCGATGCTGCTGCTGCAGAAGCCGGATTAGCGTCAGCTTTAAAGTCATTTTCAGAAATGAAAGCTAAATACGACGAAACACATTAATAATATACTGTAAATTCAGATTCAATTACGGCCAATTCTGTGATTGAATCTGCTTAATTAAGGTTTAATCATTAAAAATATTTCTTAATACCTGCATTTAACCCACCTTAACAGGTTAATTACTTGCTAAATGTGTTAGAATTATCCCCGGCAAACGTTACAATTTGTATTTTGCCAATATAACTAGAAATAACAACCACTTGAGGACTAGTAAAATATGAAAACATTGAAAAAATTCTTGCTACCTTTATTTATTGCAGCTTCTATGGGTGCTGTTTCAACTTCAGCTATAGCCGAAACTGATGCAGGAAGAGTTACCTATCCACCTGCTCAAGCAATTGACATGGTAACCGCTAAAATACAAGTTGCCATTGAAGGCATTAGCAAAGGTGCAAGTAACGACGAGGCAGCTGCTCTTATCAAGCCGGCAATTGATTTAAGTAAAGAAATCAATGCTAATGATAAAGTAGATAATGCACGCGCAAAAGCCAATAGAAAATTGAAATCAGCTCTGTCACACGCTAAAGAATCTGCTCTACAAGAAGCCGAGCAAGAATTAAGAGATGCCAAAAAAGATTTCGAAGCTCTAAAAAGCTTGATCTAACAGCAATATAATCCTATCGGGATGCCTTTGGGTTTCCTGATAGGGTTGATTC
>JBAXXH010000348.1:0-2760 GCA_037127995.1 Methylococcaceae bacterium
GCTTGGGGGATTTTTTTGGCTTATTGACAGGGGCAGGCTAATGGGTGACCCCATTTGTGCAGGTTGTGATAGTTGCGCTTACAGGTACATAACGATATTCACTTTAGAACCTGTATAGCACGAAGTACAGGAACAGATTGGCAGTCTGGGTGAAAGGCTTGAGTATAAAAAATATTCCCTTATCCGTGTCATAGGTGTTCTATTTTTTAACGAATGCGCAGTTACAAACAAAATTGATTTACCAAATATAGGCACTTGTCATTTTTCCCATTATTTCAAATGCAAATGCTCTTTTTGACACCGTACCGGCAACGCCATAGCAAACATGTAGCGGTAACAAGTGCTCTTCTCTGGGATGACAATATCTTGCCGCCGGGGCGCTATCCCAGTTAATCAGTTTTTGCTCACGCTCCACTTCAGTAAACCGGCTATTGGAACAGGTATCAAGCAGCCATTGCTCAAAAGACTCATTTAAGGCTTGGGATTTTTTTGTCGGTGGCGCAAAAAATTCTTTAAGATTATGGAAGGATAAGCCGGAGCCGATAATAAGCACGTTATCTTTTCTCAAACCGGCCAAGGCCTTACCAATCTGGATATGCGCTTCGGGCTGCAAGCTGTTGACCAACGATAATTGAACGCAGGGAATATCGGCGTCCGGATACATCATCTTTAAGGGCACAAATAACCCGTGATCAAAACCGCGCCGGTCATCAAGGTTGGCTTCAATACCCGCATTTTCTACTAAATTAAAAATCTTGTTCGCCAGTTCCGGTGAGCCTGGTGCAGGATACTTGATTTTATAAGCCTCTTTAGGAAAGCCATAATAATCATACAGTAATGAAGGCGATGCACCACTGGTAATGCTGGGTTTACGCGCTTCCCAATGCGCACTAATCACTAAAATAGCGGAAGGTTTTATCAGCATGGGCGTCACTTTTTCAATAAAAGCCATCATGTCCTGATGGCCTTTATCGCCCAGCAAAGGTAAAGGCCCGCCGCCATGAGAAAGGTAAATGACAGAACTTTGTAGACTATTTGATGCGCTGTTCATGGTGGACTAAATACCGGTATGCTTTGGGTTATGTGACGTTTTACCACTCCGTTTCCTGCGCTGTCACAATAGTTATATAGACAGCGCGTGTTTGCTTGGATAGCCTTAAAGCTTATTCCTTAACGGCTTCAACAGCAATGTTAAGAGTAACTTCGTCCCCAACATTAGGGGCGTATTTACCCATATTAAAATCAGTACGCTTAACGACTGCGGTCGCGTTCGCCCCGCAAGCGTCTTTATTTAGCATGGGGTGCAGCATGCACTGAAAGGAGGTTACTTCCAGTGTAACCGGTTTACTGATGCCTTTAAGGGTCAGCGTACCATCCACTGAAACGATTTTTTCGCCATCAAAATTGACTTTACCGGACGTAAAAGTAGCCGTGGGATACTTGGCCGTATCGAGAAAGTCTACACCTTGAATATGTTCATTGAACAAGGGATAGCCGGTATCAACTGACGTGGTGGTAATGATGACATTGACTGAACCGTTTTTCGCTTCGCGATCAATAACTATATGACCGGACGTTTTGTCGAAGCGGCTTATTTGCGTCGAAAAACCAAAGTGGCTGTAAGAAAAACGCGGATAGGTATGAGTACCGTCGATGACGTAAGTTTCCTGTGCAGCAAGGGCGGAAGTAGCAACAACAGAGGTAAAGATTAAAAGGGCAATGCGTTTCATGGTGAGGTTCCTTATAACGGTGTTAAAAATGGAATAAAAAGTAAAATTTGTCCGGCACTCAAGCCGTCAATTCGGTGATTCTCAGCCTGGCGTAATCAAGTGCCGCTTCTTAGGCGGTCTCTCATATCATTTAAAGTGACGCTATTAGACTTCTTATTGATAAGATCAAAAAAGTATAATAATTCGCTGTTAATAATCTAAAAAATAGATGGGTTTCGGTGGCAATTCATATAACTCTTGAGCAATGGCGTTCATTAATCGCAGTCGTGGATGCCGGCAGTTACGCTCAAGCATCAGAATCATTGCACAAAAGCCAATCAGCCGTTACTTACGCCGTACAAAAAATAGAATCTTTACTCGGTGTTAAAGCGTTTGAGATTCAAGGACGTAAAGCGATGCTTACGCCGACCGGGCAGATGCTTTATCGACGTGCGCTGGCGTTAGTAGCCGAAGCCAATGATCTGGAGCAAGCGGCTCACGCACTATCGGCTGGCTGGGAGGCAGAAATACATATCGCCGCTGAAATTCTCTTTCCCTCTCGACTGTTATTAACCTGCCTGGAGCGATTTGGTCAGGAAAGTCCGGGTACGCGGCTTCAATTAATCGAATCGGTACTGGGCGGAACATCTGATGCACTGCTAAAAGAAGAAGTCGATTTGGTCATTTCGCCGCAGTTACCACCCGGTTTTTTGGGTGATCTGTTAATGCGGATAAAAGTGATTGCAGTCGCTCATACCGATCACCCGTTACACCAGTATGGTCGAGAGCTGACTTATCGTGATTTGCGTGCCTATCGCCATGTGGTGGTGCGCGATTCCGGTACCAAACGCGACCCACGCACGGCAACGGTAGAGGTGGATCAGCGTTGGACGGTGAGTCAAGTCGCCACATCAATCCAGGCCGTTTGTATGGGCTATGGCTTTGCCTGGTTGCCGGAGGAACATATCCGCGAGGAGCTGCATAGCGGGATGCTTCGACCGTTACCCCTACGGGAAGGCGGTACGCGTGAGATATTGCTTTACCTGATTCT
>JBAXXH010000349.1:0-2747 GCA_037127995.1 Methylococcaceae bacterium
CCTTTACCCTTTACCCTTTACCCTTTACCCTTTACCCTTTACCCTTTACCCTTTAATTATGCTCGATTATCAAAAAAACTTTATTGCCTGCGCACTGGATTGTGGTGTATTAAAATTCGGTGAGTTTCAGTTAAAGTCAGGACGCACCAGTCCTTATTTTTTCAATACCGGCCTGTTTAATACCGGCGCTCAACTGGGAAAGTTGGGGCATTTTTATGCGCAGGCATTAATTCAATCCGACATTAAACCGGATATTCTTTACGGCCCGGCCTACAAAGGCATCCCGCTGGTCAGTGCGACGTCTATCGCTTACGCCCAAATAACGAATCAAGATATTCCCTTTGCTTTTAACCGTAAAGAAGCAAAAGATCATGGCGAAGGCGGCAGTCTGGTGGGAGCACCACTACAAGGCAAGGTTATTATTCTGGATGACGTGATTACGGCGGGTACATCGGTCAGAGAATCCGTGGAAATAATAACAAATGCCGGAGCAATACCCGCCGGTGTTTTAATTGCTTTGGACAGACAGGAAAAAGGACAAAATGACAGCTCCGCTATTCAAGAAGTCCAAGAGCGTTTTAACATGCCGGTTGTTGCCATCATTACGCTGGCAAATATTATTGATTATTTAACAGCGGAGTCCAGCGATCAGCTTAATGCCATCAAAGACTATCAGCGTCTTTACGGCATTTAGACGGCTTGTCATTTTAGTCATGTAGGTTGGGTAACATCTTTTCGTTGCCCAATATTCAACGATCAAAATCAGAATATCGAGAGGTTTCTTCAATGCCATTTGTGCGTTTTAACGCGAAAATGTCGGGCACGAAAAGCATGTGCCCGACCTATTTGGCTCCTTTTCGGTGATTGGCGTACATGAAATGCTGCCAACTTCAGAGTCGCGTATTATTTACGCCAATTACTGCTCTACTCTCTACATAATCTTTCCTGATCGCATTAAAAAACAGTGATTACCTTACTGTATTATTTGACTTGAAGCATGACTTCTAAAGGGTTTCACACTATCTAAAATGTTTGCTCCCAGGACATAAGCATACAAACTAGCTGGCGAAAATTCAAACTGCACGCCTTTGTAAAATACTTTGTTATCCGATATGGTTCGGCTAGTCACTAAGAATGGTTGGTTTACTTGTGGATTGCGCTCAACGAAATCGACGCAATTATCCAATTCCCCACGTGACTTATAAGGGCGATCACTCCATTTAATCTCAACAGCCAATATCGGCTTCTGATTAGCATCGTGCAAATGTACGATATCTATTTCACCGGTATTCCAGCGAGCATAATAGAGTTCGATTTGTTTATTATGCTGCCATTGGCTAAATATTGCAGTTTCGGTAAGCGCTCCCATCGCTTCGGCCTCAATGTCCAGTTGCCCGAACAGAGCGGCTCGCATTGAAGGATTAGTCAAATATACTTTGAAGCACATTGCCCGCTTAAAGCGTTTGGCATTCTGATCTATCCTCTCGACGCGCTTGATTAAGAATGCGGCCTCAAGATATTCAAGATATCGTTTGATGGTATTTTTGGCGACACCTGATGATTTCGATAATCCCTCTAAACTCACTTCATTACCGGTATTGTAAGCAAGGGTAGTGAAAAGACGATTTAGTTCCTGAATATCATTAATCCCATAAAGACTAGGTAAATCTCGTAACAAAACCTTATCTATAATATCGCTTTTGATGTACTGACCCGGATTTGCGCGTATGGTTGGCGAGAAAACAGCCTCTGGGTAACCACCAAAATTCAAGTAATTGACGAACTCTGCGTTAAGTGCATTAATATCTTTAGTAAAGTAGGTAAATCCATCGACTAGGTACTGCTTTTCAATAAGCTCATCTTCTCGACCTATGAACATCAAAAATTCAGCAAAGGTAAGTGGCGGTAATATATAGTCGCTAAACCGACCAGCCCCAGATTCATTGCTCTTTAGCCGCAATGCCGCCGCAGCTGATCCGGTAGCAACAAATCTGTAATCCGGATAGGAGTCTACTAATGATTTTAAGTGAATTTCCCAATTTTTTAGATATTGTATTTCATCAAAAAACACATACAGTTTGGCATCGCGTTTATGCGTAAACAACTCTTGAAAGTACCCGAGAATACTCTCAAGTGTCAGACCTGTATAAATGGGTGTTTCGAGTGAAATATAAAGAATTTTGTTGGCATCGACTCTGGCGTTAAGCAGCGTGCGTATAGAATGATAAACCATCACAGTCTTGCCAATCCGGCGAGGCCCCATCAGAACTATCGCTCTACGCACAGTCATATCAGTAATGGTGCGATGGAACTCATCAAAGTACTTACGGCGAGGTGTATCTTCAAACGCTATCTTGCTATTTGTGCCAGTTTCCCACCAAGGGTTGTCAAATTTGAGTCGTGCAATGATGTCTTTTTTTGCTATCTCAAGCATAAATATCACATATAAGATTAGAATAATGATCTTAGTATATGCTTATGTAAAACTAAGATCAATCTCTTGAAGCTGGTTCACGCAGATCAAGACCAGAGCCATACTGGGTAGATCAAAGTATAACCCAGTATTGACGTTGATTAACGCTGGGTTTCCTTACATTCGACCCAGCCTTTAATATAACTTTACAAGATCTGACCTCTTATTTTCCCATCCGTCAGAGAGTCGGTGGATATAATAACAAATGCCGGAGCAATCCCCGCCGGTGTTTTAATTGCTTTGGACAGACAGGAAAAAGGACAAAATGACAGCT
>JBAXXH010000350.1:0-2739 GCA_037127995.1 Methylococcaceae bacterium
ATATTTTATTAATACTACTGAATGGACGCTTTGAGTAGAGATCAGGGTGTCTGACATTAGGGATCTGTTTGATCGGACGAATATCGGTCTGATGCTCATCGGCATGCCTGGCATAGAAAAGCGTATGGCCAGGTATCCCCAACTCTACAGTCGGGTTGGGTTTGCCCATCATTACCGTCCACTGCATGGCGACGAATTGTCTTTTGTCTTGACCAACCACTGGCGACAGCTCGGACTTACTTTGGATAACGCCGACTTCACTGACTCTCAAGCGATCGCCGCAATTGCACGCATTACTGGCGGAAATTTCAGATTGTTACATCGGTTGTTTGTGCAAATCGAACGAATCCTTCGCATCAATGATCTGAGCGTAATTAGTGATGATGTTGTCGAAGCCGCTCGCAGTACTCTTGTTATTGGTGTCACATAGCGTTGAAAATTTGGTGCCAATTACCGCTGAAGATCACAATCTTCGCCGTAGACGCAGCGATATTCCTGATAATCCACACCGCTGCGGTCATCGACCACACTGTATAGCATTAGGGTCGGCGCACCTCGTCCTGGCTCGATCCACAACGGTGCTTCCACCTGTTTAAGGTCGGAAGGTGACATGTCGAATTGCCAACAGGCGTTGCTGAATTCGGCCTGGAATCGAACTGTCGGAGGCTGTCGGGTCAACCGTGGCTGATCGAGTTTCCAGCGGTTCAGGTAATCATTCACTGTGCTTCGGCTCAGCAATCCCTTGGGAGCCCGGATCAGTCCTTGCGGAGTTTCGACGCCATAATCCTCGATCAGTTCGATGGCTCGGCAAGTGGAAAGATGACGACCTTTCTTGTTAGTCGTGCGCAGCTTCAGCGCCGCGATCAGTTCGCAGTAGCGTTCCAGTTCTGCTTTTGGTAAGACTCGCGGCCGACCTCGGTCAGCCCTCTGCGCGGCCTTGGGTTTGTGAAAATCTCGGAGTAAGCGGTAAACCGTATCGGTGGAAACATCGTAGAGTTCAGCGACGGCTTTGACCTGAGCGACTCGTTCTGGACTTTTTGGGGGAAGCCGATCCAACCGTTGGCGCAAGGCCAACAGCGAGTCGATTGGAATCTGGCTATGCCGCGCTGCGGGCATTGACACCCAACTCCGCGAGATAGTTATAGAGGGTGCTCTTGGAAATACCCATGAGCTGACAGATTTCCACGATGCTGTGCTGGCGTTCCTGATAAAGGCGTAATGCCAGTTCGCGTTTTTTGGGATCCAGTAACTTTGGCCGTCCACCTTGCCGACCTCGCGCTCTGGCTGCCGACAAACCAGCCTGGGTGCGCTCGCGAATGAGGTTACGCTCGAACTCAGCCAAGGCACCGAACAGATGAAATACTAAACGGCCACCACTGGTGGTGGTATCGATATTCTCTTGCAGGCTTTTGAGTCCAATTCCTTGGTGGTCGAGTTTCTCCGCTAATTGAATCAGGTGCTTCAAGGAACGACCCAGTCGATCCAGGTGCCAAACCACCAGTATATCGCCTGAGCGAACCACTTCCATGACACTGGACAGACCGAAACGGTCAGTACTCGTCCCACTTTGCTGATCAGTGTAGATTTTTTCGCAACCGGCCTGTTCGAGCGCATCCTGTTGTAGGTCCAGATTTTGATCGTCAGTGGATACCTTGGCATAACCGATCAACATGCTTTTTCCATTATCTTGTCCAATAAGTCTTAAAACTGAAGTATAACTGGAATTTGTTATATGGAATAGTTTTATGGACGTTGGAAGCCTTATTGAATGGCACCAGGAAGTGGATAGCTAATATAGTCCAGAAAACGGAGGTTTTCTGGACGCCTTGGTTGATGCCTGACCATGCTTAACAGGCCTAAGCGGGTGATCTATAACGTACTGGTCGGAGACTGACGTTTCAGTTGCAAATAATCCTGGTTTGCGACGGATGATTGCAGGTTGAGGCGATTGATTGCAGGTTCAGTTGCAAATAATGTCGGTTTTAGCCTCCGTCAGTTGCATTTAATTCCGGTCGAAAAATGCGCTGATTGCTGGTTTGCGGGTTTTCGATTGCAGGTTGCTACATTTACCGCTGAATGTTGGGTAACGAAAAGAGGTTGCCCAACACGACTTTAATGTGTTACAAGTTCCTTTTAGCCCGTAGGATAGGCTGACGTAAGGAAGCCACAGGGCAATTGATGCGCTTCGTACCTCAGCGCAAGATTGATGTACGAAACGGTTTAAACAAATAATACTGAATTGGAATTATGGTGCATTTTATGAGAACAATTAAATTTACCTCATGGCAAGACGATGATTTTTTTATAGGCTTCATAAATGAGTATCCTGATTATCAAACTCAAGGTATGACAAAAGAAGAACTCATCGAAAACTTGAAAGATTTGCTTAATGACATTGAGTCTGTACAAGTTCCGTATATTCGGAAAGTTGAAGAATTATTGGTTGCGTGAATAAAAAGACACGATTTGATTAAAGCCCTTGAAAAAATGGGCTGTATTCTTGCTCGTAATGGTGGGCGACACGACTGGTACACCAATCCGCAAACCAAGTAATCGCAACCTGTGCCGCGACATACCGAAATAAACGAAAATTTAGCAAAATCTATAATCAAAAAACTAGAAAATGTCTAACATTATGCTCAACCGGAGCGCAGTTATAATCCGGCTTTTTTTTCAGCTTTCCGTGTGGTACCCGGTTAGCTTAACGTTAGGCATAGTTTTCATCATTAAATTTAAAGG
>JBAXXH010000351.1:0-2739 GCA_037127995.1 Methylococcaceae bacterium
TCAATCTTCAAGTTTTTAATGGTTGATTTCGGGAATTTCAGCGATAACAAACAATTAGGCGTAGGCAGGAATAAGACCAGCCAAGCGTAGCGCGTGGTGACGTTTCCGGCACACTCCTCGTACCGGATGCCGGAAACGCTTATTCTCGCTTGCGCTCGAAAAGTCTTATTCCGGCCTACGCCGTTTCTGATATTCAATCTTCACATTGGATTTAAAGGAGCTCAGCTATAAGAAAAAAGGCTGTTCTGCACTCATCATTTACCACCGACATCCATTGGCAGTAATACACAGGGTTATCAACGACCTGTAAAATCAAGGCAAGAAAACTTGAAGATCAAGTTATAGCAACTTCAACTTAAGGGCTTCTGAATGGCTTCCAAATGAATTTATTTGCTAAAATCTATTACAACATTCAAAAATATTGGAAGGCATTTAAGATCTATTTAATCGTTGCCGGCCCAGGCCTTGTGGTCATGGTCGCTGACAATGATGCCGGGGGCATAACCACCTACGCCGCTACTGGCGCAAAATATGGCTACCACCTTATCTGGTTCCTCTTGATTCTGATTCCGGTCGCCTACTATGTGCAGGAAATGACTGTGCGCCTGGGGGTAATCACCAAACGCGGCCATGCCGAGGCAATTTTTGATGGCTTTGGCGCATTCTGGGGTTGGTTTTCCCTGATTGACCTGATGATTTTGGACTGGCTGACGCTGGTCACCGAATTCATTGGCATGACCTCAGCCCTGCGTATCTTCGGCGTGCCTCCTTGGGTCACGGTTGCTGGCGTAGTAACTTTGATGGGGATAATCGTGATAAACGGCCGCTACTGGACCTGGGAAAAAATCGCCATGTTGTTCTGTGCCTTGAATCTTATCTATATCCCTGGCGCATTCATGGTCAACCCGTCGGTCTCAAACATAATCAATAACGGCCTGATACCGAATTTTGCCGGCGGCTTTAACGGCCAGTTGTTTTTCTTCCTGATGGCCAATATCGGCACCACTATCGCGCCATGGATGTTGTTCTTCCAGCAAAGCGCCGTGGTCGATAAAGGAATGCAGGAGAAAGACATACCGTGGGGGAGGTTTGACACGCTATTGGGCTCGATATCGACGGTCGTAGTGGCCATTTTCATTATCATCGTTACCGGCACTGTCCTGGAAGGCGTGGAAATCGACAGCGCCTCCCAGGCTGCCGAACAGATGATGAAGAGCAACCACTATGTCGGCACATTCATGGCTATTGGACTTTTTGATGCCGGTCTGCTGGGTGCCATCTGCATTTCGCTAGCCAGTTCCTGGGCCTTTGGCGAAATCTTTGGCTGGGCGCATTCCTTGAACAATAAAATCAGGGAAGCGCCCTGGTTCTATGCCAGCTACTTCTTTGCGCTGATCACTTCCGGCCTGGTAGTGCTTATTCCGAACGCACCGCTGGTGCTGATTACCTTGTTCGTTCAGGTCGTTGCCGTTACCTTGCTGCCTGCCGCCTTGGTGTTTCTGATATTGCTGCTGAATGACAAAAAACACACGGGTGAGTACTGCAATACCCTGAGCCAAAATTTGATCGGCGGATTAATCGTCGTTGCAATTGTGATTTTATCCACACTGTATGGGATCAGCGTTATGTTTCCCACGCTATTTCAGTAATTTGAGGACGTAGAAATGGCAAAAAGCATTCACAGGTTCGTCAGAAAAATTCGGGAAATCAACCACCGCTACAGTGAGCCGCATATTGAGATGTCGCTCGGTGTAAAGATATCGTTGATGGCTCTGCGGATTTACCTTTTGCTGTTGGTAAGCGTGATTGCTTACAAATTTATTCTGTTACTGAAGTAAGGTACTAGACGATGGTTGCTGTACTGGAACACAAATTCTTTCTCAGTGAAATTATCGGCCGCAGTGTCTATCTTAAAACCGAGCGGGTCGGCCGTTTGAGTGACATGATTATCGTTGAAACAGGGAAACTTCCCGACGTCAGCCATTTCGTCGTCAGCCGCTCTTTTGGTTATCCCCCGCTTTTGTTGCCGTGGGACAAACTGTCCTTGATTTCCAATACCGAAATCGTTTTCGACATCAATAGCCCTGAAGACTATGAGCGAGTTCCCCCGGAGGGATCAATCCTGCTCCGTGACCATGTTCTCGATAAAAAAATTCTCGATATGAACGATCACGAAGTCGAAGTCGTCTACGACATTAAACTTGAATTTCAGCACGACAAATTATATGTCAGCGAGGTGGATTTCAGCATACAACACCTGCTGCGCAGAATGGGCTTAAAGAAAATCGCCAATTGGGTTGCGGATCATAGCCACGATAACACCCTATCCTGGATTTATGTGCAACAGCTACCGGAACATATTGGCTCGTTTTCCGGGCACATTAAACTGAATGTTTTAAAGGAAAAAATCCGCGACATTCATCCTGTGGATTTGGCAGACATCCTGGAAGAATTGGAGAGCCACCAACGCCTGGCGTTATTTAAAGAACTTGATCGTGAACATGCCTCCGATACCCTGCAAGAAGTCGAACCGCGCGTCCAGCGTGAACTGATTAGGGCAATAGACAAAAAACATGCGGCAGAGTTGATCGACGAAATGAGTCCGGCGCAGGCAGCTGACGTTTTGTCGGTGCTGCCGGCAGCCAAAACTGACGAGTTGCTGCAAGTTATTGATGAAAAACACGCCTCCAAAATACAAAAAATCATCGATTATCATGATGAGAATATTCTCCTGTTTGC
>JBAXXH010000352.1:0-2733 GCA_037127995.1 Methylococcaceae bacterium
GCTTCAATGCCCCGTCCGGTTTCACTGTAAAAATGCGTGCATTCCTGTAACGCTATCGCTTGTTCTTTAGCATAAGCCACTATCGCCTTACCCAAAAAATGTTCTGAATTATTTTCTGCGGAAGCGGCCAAGCGGATGAGTTTTTCATCGCTCATTCGGGATAATTTAAGTAAATCCGTCACTTTAGGTTTGCCTTCCGTAATCGTACCGGTTTTATCAAAAACCACGACATTAAGCTTGGCTGCTGTTTCCAGACTTTCGCCATTACGGATATAAATACCTTCACGAGCGGCCTGCCCCGCTCCCACCATAATCGCCGCCGGGGTTGCCAAGCCCAACGCACAAGGGCAAGCAATCAATAATACGGTGATGGCATTGCCAAAAGCAAAACCGAAGGGTGCGCCCACCAGCAACCAGCCGCCCAGGGTTAAGCCTGACAGTATCATCACGGAGGGTACAAACACGGCGGAAATTTTATCCACCTGTTTTTGAATCGGTAATTTGGTTGCCTGCGCCTGATCGACCATGTGTACTATGCCGGCCAGTACGGTATCCATGCCGACTGCGGTAACGCGAACACGCAACGCACCGCTACCGTTAACACAACCGCCAATCACTTTATGGCCTACGTCTTTTATGACCGGCAAACTTTCTCCCGTCACCATGGCTTCATCAACGGTGGATACACCGTGAATAACAATGCCGTCAGTCGGAATTTTCTCGCCGGGACGAACCAGCAAGACATCGTCAATCACACAATCTTCAGCGGCAATAACACTTTCTTGCCCGTCACGAATAACGGTCGCAGTTTGCGGTTGCAAATCAACCAGCTTGCGTATCGCTACACCGGCCTTGCCTTTAGCCCGCTCTTCCAAAAAGCGCCCCAGCAATACAAAGGTGATAATGGCCGCACCGGCCTCAAAGTAGATATGCCCGCTACGTCGGAATAAGGCCGGCAGGCTGTAACCATAAGCAGAGCCGACCCCTAAAGCAATTAAGGTGTCCATATTGGCAGTGCGCTGTTTTGCCAACCGCCACGCTTTTGCAAAAAATGTTCCGCCCGACCAAAACACCACGGGCGTGGTGAGTGCAAACTGCAACCAGTGTAACCAGCGCGTGGTCGGCATAGTCATCCCAACGATGACAACAGGCAAGCTTAACAATCCTGACCAGATAAAACGGCGTTTAGCCATGACAATCCGCTGCTGTTCCTTTTCAATCAGGTTCTTGCGTTGCGATAAGGTATCCATCGCATAGGTTTTATACCCCAAGGTTGCAACCTTGGCGCTCACATCATCTCTAGCCAACTGGCCGTGAACCGTCAGGGTTGAGGTGCCAAAATTGACACTGGCCTGCTTGATTCGGGGATCGCGCTTTAACACCATTTCGATTAATAAGGCACAGGACGCACAAGTCATGCCCTCAACGGCAAGATCAACTTCGTGTACTATCCCCTCAAAGACTTTCTTTTGTTGTTTGTCCTGATTAGACTTTTTCCGGGCAATATTACCCAGCACTGCATCCAGCAAAATCAGTAAATTCTTTTTGGGTAAGCGGGTCGAATCAAACTCAATAACAACAGAACCTAACGCATAAACCGAGCGAATATTTTTTATTTCGGGCCGTTTTTTTAACAGGATTTCAAAAATATAGCCGCGCTCTTGGTCATTTTTTAAGACTGGCGACAGTATTCTGATACGCCTTTTTAATTGATGAACCAGTTGGAAATTTTTCGGTGTAACAGCTTGTGTATCCATAACGAAAATTTTAGGAAATATGCAGGGGTAATTTGACTGCCGGTTTTAAATCGAATCAGGAAAGTTGTTATTTTTGGCAGCAGTCCAGTTTGAATTGAATTGAATTGCCACAGATTCCCGGATTATAAAATGATTATTTTATTTCATAAGTTGTGCAGTGAATCTGTAGCGTTTTATGGGTGTAGATGCGTAGTAACTATTTTTTTTTACGTGACCGAACCAGCAAAAAGAACAGATAAAACAGGGCCATCCATTCATAACGATACTTGAGTGGTTTGAACAGCCACTTTTGGGTAATATCGTTCCAGTGCAGTTTTATAAGAAAAAGCACCAGAATATCATTCAAAAAAGAAATGACGGCTTTTTCCGGATCGTCCATAAAAGCGCTCGGCTTTTTCATACCCAGTCGGGTTATCACTTTGGCAGCCTGAACAGTCTCTTTTGCTGCGCCAAATTTTTCCTTGGCCCACCGGGTTACTCTAAAATCATCCAATCTGACTTTAGCCTTTTCTTTCCAACGGGTTGATGTTGAAACCGGCGTTGGCTTTAAGGCACCTTTTGTGTCCAGATCAGCCAGTAAATCAAACAATTGCCTAGCCAGTGATTTGAAATCACAAACCGCTTCATTAAAACGGATAGATAATTTCTGCTGATTGCGATAAAGATTAACGCGATATACGCCGTCTATTCCAGAAATACCATCCGTTACCACTTTGGCGACATCAACATTACAAATCCGGGCGGGTATTTCAAACCGGACATGCCCGCTCACGTTATAACGCAGCACAAATTCTTTTTGGATAGACATCACTAAACAAGTCCCTGAAAAAAAAACGGGTGCCCTGACTCTATGCAGTCAGGAAAAGCACCCGTTAATTAAGCCACTTATTCTATACAGAACAAGCCAACTTTAATAAAAAATCTATTGGCTATTCTTTGCTTTCAGCGACAATATCTTCAAGATTTTCTTTTTGTT
>JBAXXH010000353.1:0-2726 GCA_037127995.1 Methylococcaceae bacterium
GGCAAAGGAAGCTGAAATTGCCCGTTAACTATGCCACTCACGGTTAAATCCTCATCTAATTCTTCCCATCTTAATGCGTAGCCCCCCACTTCAATTTGAACGGCTTTAAGTTGATTTTCAGATGCTTGGCTGAGAATCCGAAAACGATCAGCAGGAAAACCCAGTATCCGTCCATCTGTCAGTTCAAGATAAATCATGCGTTTTTCGACCCAGACTTTAAGGGCAGCGGGTTCTGTTTTAAAGACGGTGGTATTCATGATGGCTATCCAGTAGGATTTGTTTATTTTCAAATACAAGTCGTTCGATTTCGCGTAAATCGTGAGGCGCTATACCGCGATTGCCCGCTAAAACAACCGGTTCAAGCCAAAACTTACATTCCCCATCGGAACAGCGTACATGGATATGAGGCAGTTCATTACCTTCGTTTGAATAGAAGTGAAAACGAAAGTTTGCGATTCTCAAAATAGTTGGCATAGCTTGTAAATCAACATAAATGGTATATTTTGGGTTAATCGATGGTATCAGGATCAAGGCTTCGATTATGGCGGATTGCCGCGAATCCGACCTACAGCTTTGTGTACCTCAGCACATCATATGATTAGCGCTCCTTATCACGTTTGGAATTGCAACAAAACGGGCAACCGCTTTTTGTTGCCCTACAATTCAGTGCCACAATGTAGTTATTCACTTCCCCCTTTGAAAAAGGGGGATTGAGGGGGATTTATCTAATAAAATCTCCCCTAACCCCTCTTTTTCTAAGAGGGGACTGAATGATTACGCCACAATGTGTCGGGCACAAAAAGCGTGCCCTATCCGGCTCGGCTTTTTGCGCAGCTCCGCTTAAGCGTTGAGTTACACTGCAACTTGGTTAAAACTAACTACTTCTACACTGAGTCTGTCTTCAACCGTGTGTTGTTTTGAAAGAAACGCATCAACAGCATCCAATGTTTTGGCATGGTAATATCTTTCTCCGCACTCAGCACACACTTCCGCCTCCATATTTTCTACAATGTATAGCTTTCCATTCAGCCAGTGCTGGCGTTTTACTTTCTTTAGTCTTGTATCCCCTCCACAAAACTCACATTTCATAGCTCCCCCTATAGCGCATAAACTGTAATTATAACAAGGCTTTGGCCTTCTCTAAATCTGCATACAACATGAATCGACCGCCCATCTAACGCTAACCCTTCTATTCGGTATCTTGTACCACGCGAGTCTTGTGTTAGTTTCTTTTCGATGCGACCTTTGAAAATTGCATTTTCTATATCCTTTCTCTCAAGACTATCATCCACCATTTCTTCTTCTGCGTGAGACGACATAAGGTAATCACGATCAATTATTCGTTGTTGGATTTTTTGAAGAGTTCCCATCGGCTATTCTGAACACAATAGTTAAGCATTTAATTTTACTCTGACCCCAGTTATTGCGGGTTTAGACTGAAATGTCGGACAACAAAAAGCGGTTGCCCGACCCGGCTATATGTAGGTAATAACAATTCCAATTCGGTGTATGGCGCTTCGCTTATACGCCCTACGGTTGAGCGCTATGTTATGCATTTGACCTATTGTTCATCTGAATTCGGCTATTCCAGCCACTATTTAACCTGCTTCTGTTTGAGATATAAACGAAATATGGAACATCTGGCGCTGATTCTTTAATATCGCAATATTGGTTGAACACTTTTATTAAATTCTCCTCTGTAATATCTTGCCTTGATCTTGTAAGCTCATTGTCAATTTCAAGCATTATTTTGGATGAACTATAGCTCTTTGCCGCCTTCTCAAGAACCTCGTAAATCAGAGAAAACGATAGGAATGTAAATGCCAATCTTGGTATCGTGTATTCTGGATCAATTTTTATAAAAGGAAGGGCAAACAATGACGTGAATATCAGTACAAATATGATTGCAGATATTCCACCGATTAGCATTATAAAAACTGATTTATATAGATGGTGATTCCAATAACTATTTTCATGAATCATCGACATTAGAATCTCTCTGGGGTTCTCAGTACTCTCTAGGTTGTATTCAGCCCCCATATCATCATTTTCTTTTTTCTTTTCTACTTCAGATGATATTTTTTCGCTTACCAGTGCTTTTAAATGTGAAAGCTGAAATTCACTCGGAATTCTACCGTAAGCACGGTATAGCATACTGATTTTCTGAAATTCGTTCGCAAGATATCGAATGCTTTCTACTTTTGTCTTCAAATACCAAGATACAATTTGAAATGATGGAGCAGCAATAGCTGCGACATACAAGCGGTAGCCGTGAGCGTAAATAGAGTATGAAAGACAAGAAATCGTTGCAACTAGCAGGGCGTACCGTATGTAATCAATGCGGTTTGTCTGCTTGAATAGTGCTGAAAAGTAGTAATCAAGTTCCTTCATTTCATTTCACTTCATTCTATGTTCGATTTCTCTTGCATAACGCAAAACTCAGCGGCGGAGCGTTAGCGGAGTCCGCTGGAGTGTTGAGTTAGGCTTGGTTGTTAAATAACTTGTTGTTTTGTTGAGATTCACAAGCTCACCTCTACATATGCGCTAAAGTGGCACAAAAAACGTTATTACGGTCACTGAAACCCATACAAAAACTAATATTAAAGGCATAATGCCTCGAGGCAGACGGTAGGGCGATTCGTATTTTATTTCCTGGGAAATAGGGCTCTTGTTTAAATAGTGTCTGAACGAAAAAGCCGATTTTGAAAAAAAACCACGCAAATTCC
>JBAXXH010000354.1:0-2724 GCA_037127995.1 Methylococcaceae bacterium
CCGTTATGTATGCAATTGGCCACTGGTTCGGGCGTCATAAAACTTGAGGAACGGGATTGCAAACCCCGTCCCGCTTCCAGTAGGAATGATAAACAATAGCCAAGATAGGCAACTTTATTACTTCATGACTAACTTGTTTAAGGATAATGTAATTTTGTAAGACCTGTCCCGTAATGTTCACAATTGGCCACTGGTTCGGGCGTCATAAAACTTGAGGATGAATGATTTTACTAGATGATATTTACCCAGCTTTTTGCAGAGTTAAAACATCTGCATCAATATGTCATTAAATAAATGGGTCTGACCCTTTTTGTTGACCCTTTTTGTTATATAAGTAAGTGAACCGTTATAAACCGGAGTGGCAATAATGGCCCGCAGACATCGTACACAAACCAGACGGCCTATCAGGTCGCCGGATAGCTCGTGGAATCTTGAATATCCGGAAACCCAGGCCGGGCAAGTTGAAAAAATCACCCAAGGCAAAACCGCAGCAGACTTTGGCGAATGGGTTGCACAGGGTGATTTGATGCGTGGAATGGAAGAATTAATGGGGTGTAAAAAAATGAACGCAGTTGAATTTCAAGCGACCGTCCATAACGGTGTGATTACTTTACCTGACAATCAACAATTCTGGAACGGTAAAAAAATTAAAGTTATTTTGCTGGATGAAGCGGGTGCCGATGCAGCGGAACTATCGGCCAATGCATCAACGTCTGAAGCTGATTTTTTAGCTATGCGGGGATTTGGGGAAGCCGGGCTGTCAATCAAGAATCCATACGCGCTAAGGCATGGCCGGATCATCGCTGATGCTACTCTGCGATACCAATGGGTGCTAATAAACAAAAGGCACTAAAGTTTCATAGAAATTTGCTGAACACCTTATTCAAGAAGACTTTCAGCTTGTTTTCAACTTCTCAAAAATAGCCCGTTTTGACGGTGTAATTTTTAGGAGGTTTAAATTGGCAGACTTTTTCGTACCAAGATTAAAGAATTTGCGTTAAATATAGACCGACGTAGAGGCTCATAGAGTAAAGAAAACTCAAGCTATACGCCAATGGTATCATTAGCTTGTCCGCGTGACGCACAGAATCATTGCGGCGTTGTGCGCTTAGAGCGGCCACCCTTTTTATTGACCATTTCATCCAAATAAAAACATGTGCTCTGACACTACTGACACTGTAGAAACGCAACCGGGTAATGACTACGATTCGCCATGGAAAGAAGCACTCGAACGTTACTTTTCGCAATTTATGGCGCTGTTATTTCCACAAGCCCATGCCGAGATTAACTGGACATTGCCTCATGAGTTTCTTGACACGGAACTACAACAAATCGTCCGTGATGCTGAATCGGGTCGCAAGCATACCGACAAACTGATCAAAGTCTTTACTCGTGATGGTGCAGAAATTTGGGTATTAATCCATATTGAAATCCAAGGCCGCGCAGACAGAAATTTTAATGCCCGTATGTATCGCTACTATTACCGCCTGCAAGACCGCCACCCTGATAGGCAGATTGCCAGCTTTGCGGTGCTCACCAATCAACGGGGCGGTAAAACGATAGGCCACTATCAGCAATCGCTTTGGCATACTACATGTGACTTTAAATTTCCGGTCGTCAAACTGCAGGACTGGAACGACAATCTTGAGCAATTGGAAAAGCATGCCAATCCTTTTGCGCTCGTTGTTCTTGCGCAGCTTATAGCGCATCGCACTATTCATGATAATCTGGCACGCAAAGCCAGTAAATTCCAGTTGATCCGTTTACTTTATTTGCGCGGTTATGAAAAACAGGAAGTCCTGGAGTTATTCAGATTTATCGACTGGATGTTACAGCTACCGAAAGAACTTGAGTTACAATTAGTCTACGAAATAGAACAACTGGAGGAACAAACCATGCCCTATATAACGTCTATTGAACGATATGCGACAGAAAAAGGCATCCAAATTGGCGAAGCCCGTGGCGAAGCCCGTGGCGAAGCCCGTGGTGAAACCCGTGGTGAAGCCCAAACCTTGTTAAAACTTTTCAAACTAAAGTTTGGCTCAATACCTGAATGGGTAGAACAAAAGGTTAACTCGGCTGACAAAGTACAGCTGGATGTGTGGGTGGAAGGCATTTTACCCGCCCAATCAATTGAGTGTTTATTTTCCGGTCAAAACCAGACAGTAGACAGCTTACAAAAAACGAGTGAACAATGATTCTTCAAGAGAGTATTTATGCGGTTTCTTGCAGAATTAAAACAGTCGCATCAATATGTTTTTAAACAAATGGGTCTGTCCCCAATGTCATTAAAGAAAACTTTGTGGAAAGAAACAGGTCAGCTAAGCCGTTCGCTGAGCGGATTCGAAGCGATTTTGCCGGCTTCGGCTCCGCTCAGCCAGCGGTTTATCTTATCATGAGGCGCTTAACTTAACCGCATTGGGGCTGGCTCCATTGATACAGAATTGGATTATAAAGGGTTTAAAGGAAATGCCATGTATGCGATAGAATTTGAAACTGATATTACCGGTAAATACATAGAGCTACAAAATTATGAACGGCTGCTAAATAAACATGCCAAAGTAATCGTTCTGGTTAATGAAATGAATAAGCAATCAGAAGAACCCGTCACGCAAACCATAAAGCAATTGCAACAGTTCAGTGAAATTATTAATCAGCGCTCCAATCTACCCAAGGTTGATACAAAAATTGATATAAACGCACTTTGCGATGAGATTGACCGTG
>JBAXXH010000355.1:0-2682 GCA_037127995.1 Methylococcaceae bacterium
GTTAATCCCGCCTTTAACGCCGATCGTGGCCCGTTGGATATTTACGGAGCCAGGGCACACTTTGAGTTTTAGATGTTATCCGCAAAAAAAGCGGGTATGTCACGTTTTTTATAAACAGCTTCTTAGTCAATCGTACTTGGACTACCTACCAAAAACATAAACCCAATAAATACGTAGCCTTTTTCAGACTCATTTATCTATTGGAGTATACTAAGTTACTCTATCTTGTCCGACCGGACAGGATAATTGTCGCCGAACAATTATCGTAACAATTGAGATTAGTTTTTAAATAGTGCAACGATTTTGCAACTGTTTGTAATATCATCATGGCTTTATTAGGCTTATTTACATTGGTTATTAATTTTTGCAAAAGAATAACTAATTGATTAATATTATGTTGTTTGTTATAGTCAGAATTGTGATTCCGGTTGTCGCGGGTTCGAGTCCCGTTGTTCACCACAAATAATTCCAGCAGTTAATCGATAGTTTGAATAAAAAAACGATTTTACGTGCAACCGATATTCAGATAACCGGAAGTCCAAGATTTTTCATTGATACCATTTTTATAAGTTTAATAATTAATGAAAACAAATAGTTAATAAATTAACATACCGTAATTGGGGTCATTTTAAAATCCAGCGATTAAGTTTAACACTATGATTTATATACAAGACAT
The DNA here is from genome assembly GCA_037127995.1 of Methylococcaceae bacterium. Classification (GTDB taxonomy): domain Bacteria; phylum Pseudomonadota; class Gammaproteobacteria; order Methylococcales; family Methylomonadaceae; genus Methylobacter_C. Next base: position 677 of record JBAXXH010000355.1, read on the forward strand.
CTGGTTGTCTGATATTGCAAATTTTTTATCTGCAAAATCATCCAAGCAATCACGCTAACTAGGCGTATCGTTGCAACATCTCATAATTAGCCTCTTCCCTGTTCTTCAAAGTATTTAGCGGCGTTTAATTTCAAACATGCCAGCTTACCCAAGTATTTCGTAATACCCCCCCTAAACGTTTCAATGCAACCCGGTTTTTGGAAATTTTTTGCCGCTGTTTTACACACAGTTCTAAAAATCTAACGTTTAACCCTAAACACTCTTAAATTTCTTAGCGACAAGTAGACTGATAAAACATGAATTTAATGATACATGGCAACAATTTTAATAAGCCTCATTGCCAGTGAAGCTGACCATTGTTCATACCATTTCCTGCGTAATTACGCGGACAAAACCGTTGTGAATTTTTACGGTAGATACTGGCTTGCGTTGTGTTTAAGCGCTTTTATTTTTACGACGACCACGGTAGAGGCTAAACGTGGCTCCAAAGCACACCCCATAAAAAAAGTAAATGTGACGCCGAATACCCGGAACGAGGATGTTTGGACTGTTACACTGGAGTCAAACACCTATCAGGAAACCGTGTACCTCAATCCGGTTTTGGATTTTTCATCGCGGAATGGCTGGGACATAGAGATTGCATCCTACAATATCCCTGTTTATGGCGGTGGTGCCCAGAACTATGAATGGGACAGCTATATCAACATGTCCAAGACCTTTGACATCAGCACCCGATTTAAAGCGATTGTAGGCACACAGAATGGAACAACGGCACTAACAACGTCACATCAACTCCATAATGTCGATTACGGATTAATGATTTATCAGCCGCTGCCGACTGTAAACCTTCATGCCGGGCCGTATTGGGCCAATAAGGCCTTGACCGTAACCACTGATTATCTGGGTTACACCGCCGGCTTTGTTTTTGAACCTATAAAAAACACGCTCTCAGTCCAGGGAGATTATTTCAGTGGCAGCAATAATGTCTCTGGCGCTATCGTTAACGTGTTTTACCATTTTATCCCTAAAATCCAAGTCTATGTTGGCGTTGGTGTACCGGAAACAAACTCCGGCAATGAATTTTACGGAACAGTAGGCTTCAGCCTGGCTTCAAAATAATGTTAAAGTGATAACATCTTTAGTGACGAAAGATTTTTCCGATACAAAGCGTAAAAATAAACGCGCAACCAATTTCCTATCAATTGAGCGCCCGCCATTTAACTTCCCTTACCATACGCTCCATTTTCCAAATAATCTCCAACACCTTGTAACCATCAATTCAGCAGCCACTCTATAGCGTTACGCTCAATACAACGAATCGTCATTGGATATAACCTATGCGATAGCCCAAATTGTATTTTATTCAAATAAATCAGGTTTTCTGTCTAAACCAAAAAAATACATAAAGGCCAATTATTAACGAACAAACTGTAATGACCACGCCAAAGTCATCGTATTGGTTGGGTACAGATGAACTAACGATAGCTGTACTTCTGATGTAATGATGAGCGCTTTCTTGAATCAAATCTTGAGCATAAGATACCGGACACCCAAGCGTTAAAAGTAAAAAGACTAACCATTTTTTTATTTTTTTCATGATACTGATCCCGGCTAATAATTAACTTGACTCGCCATGATAGCGATTCACTATAGTAGTGATTCGCTATAGTATCACCTTTATTTTCTAATAGGTATACTTACTTGCTAAATTTTTGTTTTTTATTTTTTGTTGGTTCAGTCCAAATTTTTTACTTTAAAAAAATAGAACACCGATGACAAGGATTTAACTGATAAGGACGGATAAGAGAAGCGACACCCGTGTTCTATGATCAAAACCGGAGTCTACCGAGTAGTTATTTTGTAAACAAAAATTTTGAGGCGTTTGAACTTTCATAATATAGAAAACACATCACCCTGAATAATAAGGTATAATCAAAAGTTTTTGGTAATCCTAGTAAAGCATGTCAGAAACACATTCAGAACTGCAACGGCGCCGTACATTCGCT
>JBAXXH010000356.1:0-2672 GCA_037127995.1 Methylococcaceae bacterium
TATAAAAAAAGCTGGGACTGCTGCCTGTTTTTTAGGGCTTGCAGGATTTAGGTTATACTTGGACTAATTACTGCTACGGCAAATGAAATGTTCGCACACCCTATAGCGATAGCATTACCAAAGTTTTTAAATTCAGCATTGTTTAATACAAAATGATTATGACAGATAAAAAACCCACGCTTGGCTTCATAGGTATCGGTTTAATGGGCAAACCCATGACCTTACGTTTATTGAAGGCGGGCTTTAGTGTCAACGTATGGAATCGCAGCCCTGAAAAACTTTCACCCGTGACTGATGCGGGCGCTAATGCGTGTTTGTCCATTGCCGAACTAGTCAAAGCGTCCGACATTATTTTATTATGTTTGGCAGATACCCTGGCTGTTGAAACGGTTATACGCAATGACATTATGGACAATGGTTCAGCAAACCAGTTGCTGATTGATTTATCCAGCATCCACCCCGAGAACACTCGACAATTAGCAGCCATGCTACATAAAAAATGCGGCATGGGCTGGATAGATGCGCCCGTTTCAGGCGGTGTTACGGGAGCCGAACAAGGCAACCTGGCGATTATGGCAGGCGGCAGCCTGGAAAACATAAACATTGCGCGTGTAGTCCTGGCTCCGCTTTATAAGCAACTGACTCACATGGGTGACTTGGGCAGCGGCCAGATCACCAAGATTTGCAACCAAATGATTGTCAGCTGCAATGTGCTGGTTATCGCCGAAATGATCGCACTGGCCCGGCAAGCCGGTGTCGCTGCTGAAAAAATACCGGAAGCCCTGTCCGGCGGCTTTGCTGACTCAAAACCCTTGCAAATCGTCGGCCCGGAAATGGCAGCAGGCACCTTTGAGCCGATAAAATGGCACCTTAAAACCTTATTGAAAGATTTGAATATGGCCGTCGATTTAGCTATTACACTAGACCAAGCCATCCCCATATCGGCCTTGGCAGCTCAACTTATGCAATTGCACGGCAGTCATGGTTATTTGGAACAAGACCCTTCAACCTTAATTAAATTATTTACTAAAAACAATGCTTAACTTCAGCGCTAATTTAAGTTTGTTGTTTACTGAAGAAGAACTTATCGATCGCTTCAAAGCGGCTAAAAATGCAGGCTTTGAAGCTGTTGAAATACAATTCCCCTACAGCCTAAACGCAGAAACCATAAAAAACACACTGAAAGAGCAACACTTAAAACTGGTGTTGTTTAATGTGGATGCCGACGATCTATTGCAGGGAGGCGAAGGACTTGCCTGCGTGCCTGAAAAACAGGCTCAATTCCGCCAGGCAATCGCTGAAACACTTGACTACGCAAAGCTGTTAAAACCGGAAGCCATCAACGTGCTGCCTGGACGATGTTTTAATGAAAAACGAATACAGGACTACCTGAAAACCTTCAAAGAAAATCTGGGTTTTGCTGTTGAGGCCTTTGCGCTCTTGGGTATTAAAACAGTTTTTGAAGCCATCAATAGCCACGACATGCCTGGATTTATCATCCATAACGGGCAACAAATGCTTAATATACTGGAGCAGCTCAACCACCCCAAACTGTTTATGCAATATGATATTTATCATGCGCAGATGACGGGCGACCAGCCAGATGAATTTATTGCCCGACACGCCAATAAAATCGGCCATATTCAATTTGCAGATTGCCCTGGTCGCGGCCAACCGGGTACTGGACATATTAATTTTGAAAGGATTTTCCGGGTTATTGAAAAGTCAGGTTATTCAGGCTGGGTTGGCGCTGAATATAAACCGGTTGGAACAACATCAGAAAGTTTGAACTGGCTTTGACGAATAGCTTTAATCACCAAGGCATTTAAAAACAGGCCATTAATAGTTTTTTTCATCACAAAGCCATTCTTGAGCAGTGCCGAAGGGACAAGAAGCTTTCTTTCTTAATACCTTCAGGGCGATAATCTATTAAATATTTATCTGTTATTAATGAGAAATCAGCGCCCTTCCTCTGCGTAACCCATTGATAGTTATTGATCCGACTTTTTCATCTCCGTGTCACAATTAAGGTGCTCTTAAGACTTGCCAAGTTAAAATTACCCCAACGTTAAAACATTAACGTTCAAAACTTGGAGCAAAACAATTGCTTTAAGGCAGCAAGGCAAAGAATCAAGCGGCCTGGACATAATCCGACACCCCTGATTCTTTATATATGGCCAACTACTGAACAGGCCATAGATTTTAATTAAAAAAGGCTTTTTATTTATGAATAAACTGATACTGGCAGTTTTTTTTGTTGTTACCTACAGTTATTTTTCTAATCCAATACAATCAGCAGAGGCATCAGGTCGTCACACGACTCGCATGTCAAAAGCTCATACCACCAAGCACCATTCAAAAACCCATCATCAAAGCACTGCGTCCTGGTATGGCGCTGATTTTCATGGTAAAAAAACCGCTAACGGCGAAAGATTCAACATGTATGCAATGACTGCGGCACACAAAACACTGCCTCTTTCATCTTACGCTGAAGTTACCAACCTAAAAAATCATCGCAGCGTTATCGTACGCATCAATGATAGAGGGCCTTTTCATGGCAAAAGAGCATTGGATTTATCTTATGCTGCCGCAAAAGAACTCGGCATTAAAGGAACCGGTTCAGTACAGATTACTCCGCTAGGGCACGATCAAACAGTGGCAATGTTAAGCCA
>JBAXXH010000357.1:0-2666 GCA_037127995.1 Methylococcaceae bacterium
CTGAATGGTTTACCGAGCAAGTCCCAGGGGCTGAATCGGCCTTTTCATTAAAAATTAAACAAAAATTACACGAAGAACAATCTGAATTTCAACATCTTGAAATTTATGAAACCGAAACCTTCGGTAACTTGATGGTCATCGATGGCTGCACCATGGTATCAACCCGCGATAACTTTTTTTATCACGAAATGATGAGCCATCCGGCTTTGTTCACGCATCCCAATCCAAAAAGAGTCTGGATTATTGGTGGCGGTGACTGCGGTACGTTAAGAGAAGTGTTAAAACACCCCTCTGTAGAACATGCCGTGCAAATTGATATTGATGAACGCGTTACCCGCCTGGCGGAAATTTATTTCCCTGAGCTATGCGAATCCAACAATGATTCAAGAGCCGAGTTAAAATTTATCGACGGCATTAAATGGGTAAAAGATGCAGCACCTAATTCGGTCGATATTATCATCGTGGACAGCACTGACCCGGTTGGCCCGGCTTTAGGTTTATTCAGTGATGAATTTTATCGTGATTGTTTTAACTGTCTCTCGGACAACGGCATGGTCGTGCAACAAAGTGAGTCCGCGTTATATCATTTAAAGCTAATGGGTGAAATGCGTATCTCAATGAGTAGTGCCGGTTTTAGACACTTACAGACCTTGTTTTTTCCGCAATGCCTGTATCCTTCCGGTTGGTGGAGTGCTACGATTGCCAGTAAAACGCCATTAACAACATTCAGGGAACAGGATTCAACAAACAAGCCTTTTGAAACCGTTTATTATAATGTTGATATTCACAAAGCCTCTTTAGCGCAACCTGAATTTTTTAAAAAAGCATTTGCGTTATAAATAACACTGTAGATTGGGTTGCCTTAAACGCGTGTTTGGCGTAGAAAGAGATAATCCAATCTATAACTCTTTACTAATATGAGATTACCCTAATGTTTGATCCTAAAGCTATTGATGATATTGCCAATCGTTTGGCTAGCGCCATTCCGCCCGGCCTGAGTAACCTGAAAGAAGATCTGGAAAAAACGTTCCAGGCCATTTTACAAGGCGCATTAGGCAAGCTGGATTTGGTTACCCGTGAAGAATTTGAAGTACAAAAAATGGTCTTGGCAAAAACCCGCTCAAAACTGGAAGACCTGGAAAAACGCGTGTCTGCAATGGAAGGCACTGTTCTTAACAAAGAAGAATTGTAAGGTTAAACCTATCTTTGGTTTAACTAACCACAGTTAAGGCTTGTATAGTCTTTCAGAAATTAAATTTCCATTCACGTTGTTGTAAACTCATACAGATAACATCCCTTGAAGGGATGGTATCTGTTAGCATCGAAGTTATTTATCTGAAAATCTATAGGAGCGGGTCATCCCCACGAAAAATAAAAATCAACACAGCAACATCGCGGGAACGGTTCTCTTCTACAACGCACTATTCATAATTGGAATGCCGGGGATTTTATAATGGCGCTACAAAAATATAATAAGTATTCAGAAGCGCCATGGGCTTAGCGGTTATCTTTAGCCGAGGTCGCTCAGGAATTGACGCGCCTCTGGTAATGGTTGAAGTTCATATTTCTAACGGCTTGCCTTCCTTAAATATTGTCGGCTTGCCGGAAACAGCTGTCAAAGAAAGCAAAGACCGTGTTCGGGGTGCGATATTAAATTCCCGATTTGAATTTCCCGCCCAACGGATTACCGTCAATTTGGCACCCGCCGATTTACCCAAAGAAGGTGGCCGTTTTGATTTAGCCATTGCTTTAGGCATTTTAGCGGCATCCGGCCAAATCCCCATGGCTGATCTTAAACAATACGAATGTATCGGCGAGCTGTCGTTGGGTGGCGAATTGCGCCCTATCAAAGGCGTTCTTCCTATCGCCATAAAGGCCAGAAACCACAAAAGAAAATTAATCCTGCCCAAAGAAAATACCGCCGAAGCCGCGCTGGTTAAAGGGATTGAGATTATCCCGGCCTTACATCTGTTGGAAGTCTGTGCCCATCTCAGTGGACAGACGCAAATACAAGCCGAATTTCAACAAACCGAACCACCTCCACCAACCAATGAGCTGGATTTTGCTGATGTCCATGGCCAATTTCATGTTAAAAGAGCGTTTGAAATTGCCGCCGCCGGTGCACATAATTTAATTATGCTCGGGCCTCCAGGCACAGGAAAATCGATGATTGCCGCACGGCTGCCCACTATTTTACCGCTGTTAACCGAGCAACAGGCTCAAGAAACTGCCGCCATCGCATCGATTAGCGATCAAGGTCTGGATGTCGCCAACTGGCTAAAACCGCCTTATCGCGCACCGCATCATACCGCCTCGGCAGCGGCTCTGGTCGGTGGCGGCAGTAATCCCCGGCCGGGCGAAATATCACTAGCCCATAACGGGACTTTATTTCTCGATGAGCTACCTGAATTTGATCGTAAAGTATTGGAAGTCTTGCGCGAGCCGCTGGAGACAGGGCACATCACTATTTCACGCGCCGCCCGGCAAGTTGATTTTCCCGCCAGATTTCAGTTAATCGCCGCCATGAATCCCTGTCCCTGCGGCTATTTAAGTGATGCTTCTGGCCGCTGCCATTGCACCTCAGAACAAGTCATGCGCTATCGGGCCAGAGTATCCGGGCCTTTGTTGGACAGGATAGACATGCACCTGGAAGTGCCGCGTATATC
>JBAXXH010000358.1:0-2654 GCA_037127995.1 Methylococcaceae bacterium
GTCTCCTTTTAATAGTCGATTTAGGAATGATTAAAAATAAATTAACGCCGTTAAGAGGTAGTTTAATCTAAGACAACTCGCAAAAAACACCCCTTGCCCTATCGTTCCCACACTTCAGTGCAGGAGTGCTGCCAGTGACGCACCAGCGTCACGCAACTCTGGTACGTGGGAACCAGGCAGTGCTTGGGGAGAAGCATTTTTTGTGTGCTATCTAATTATCGTCTATTTCATCAGAAACCGTCATCAAATACCTCGTACCCTATCGTTCCCACGCTCCGGCGTCACTGCCCAGCGTTAAGTCTCGTAACAATATAATACTGCGGCAAAAGTAAAAATCCCCACCTACGATGCCGGTCGGGGTTTGCAACCCCGACCGAAACGTTTGAAGGCTTCAATAGCTTTCAAAACGTGAGTAACGGCAAGGATATTTTCAACAATACTTCTTGCCAATCCAGGTGTTATTGTCATGGTGATAATTTTCAGTTAATTCTCACCGTTCGTTCAATTTTGCCGCCGATTCATGAAATTATGGCAGACTATTACCATTTGCTATGGAAACATCACTGAACATAACGAGAATCGAACGCCCGGACGACATACCGCTGCTATTGGCTCAAATGCAGAAAATGGATGTGGCGGCATTGCTGGACGAGCATTTTCCGACCCATGGGAACTGGCAAGGGCTGAGTCTTGGGAATGTTGCGGTCGGATGGTTGGCCCATATCTTGAGCGAAGGTGATCATCGGCTAAATTCCGTGCGGGGCCGGGCAGTTGGGCTGCTGATGACCCTGGAGGTCTGTTTGAAAACGGTTGGTCTGCGTGATTTGGATTTTAGCGACGACCGCCTGTGCCTTCTGCTGGATTATCTTGGCAGGGACGATGCTGCGTGGGCATCCTACGAAGCCAAACAGATCGCTACCTTGCTCCGGGTGTATGACTTACAGGCACGCCGGGTGCGCATCGACAGCACAACGGCAAAAAGCTATGTCGCTGTCACCGAAGGCGGTCTGTTCCAATTTGGTCACAGTAAGGAACACCGTCCCGACCTGCCGCAACTGAAGATCAACATGTCTGTGTTAGACCCGCTGTACGTGCCGGATATACGCAAAGTGCAGGCCAGCCTCGGGCAACATGGAGTGCTCTATGTGGGCGACTGCAAGATGGCGGCACTCGGTACCCGTGCCTGCCTTGCGGCACACGATGATTATTATTTGTGCCCGCTACCGGCGGTACCAATGCCGGCAGCAGAATTAAAAGCATTACTGGAGCCGGTGTGGGCCGGTGCGCAGCGATTGGAGCCTGTCCATCGTGCGCCCGAAACGGCACTCGACAAGTTGCAACACATCGCCAACGGCTTCTCCTATAGTGTCACACTCAAAGCCGCGCATGACGGTGAGGGCATCGAATGGCAAGAACAGCGCCTGGTCGTGCAATCTTTGAAACACGCCATCACGCAAAAAAAAGCACTGGACGCACGCCTGGACAAAGCGGAACAGGCGATAGCTGTACTCAACCTTCAGGGGCGGGGCAGGAAACGCTTTGATGAAGAGGGGTTGCGGGCGGCTGTGGCGTTTATTCTGACCCGTTATGACGTGGTTGGCCTGCTGGCGGCCGACTACTGTGTGGCAACCCAAACTATCTGCAAGCGTGCTTACCTTGGGCGGCCGGCCCAAAAGGTGACGGTGGTAACAGCGACCGTCAGCACCTCCCGTGCTGCCGCCTACAATAACACCGTGCAATGCTTGGGTTGGCGGGTGTTCGTCAGCAATGACGCCGAACTGGGTTTAAGCGAGGCGGTGCTCGCTTATCGCGAAGAATATATTATAGAGCACGGCTTCAACCGCCTCCGTGGCAAGCTATTAGGTTTGACGCCGTTGTATCTCACGTCAACCACCCGCATCAAAGGTTTAATCCGCTTGCTTAGTATCGGCCTGCGGGTGTTGTGCCTGGTAGAATTCACGGTACGTAAGGCCTTGCAGGAACAGGGCGAAAAACTCGATGGCATTTACGCGGGGAACCCCAAACGGGCGACCGTAAGGCCAACCACTGAGATGATGCTCCGTGCATTTGTCGGTATCTCCCGGGTCACTGTCAATTTCGGTGGGACAGACACGCACTACATGCCTGCTCTGAACGCCGTGCAGTCACGGATTTTGGCTCTACTTGGTTTCCCAGCCAGAATTTACCACGTTCTGGGGCAGCAATCTGGGGAAGTGAGCGCTAAAATGGGCGAACCGTGAGTTTATACGCTTCATAAATGAGTATCCTGATTATCAAACTCAAGGTATGACAAAAGAAGAACTCATCGAAAACTTGAAAGATTTGCTTAATGACATTGAGTCTGTACAAGTTCCGTATATTCGGAAAGTTGAAGAATTATTGGTTGCGTGAATAAAAAGACACGATTTGATTAAAGCCCTTGAAAAAATGGGCTGTATTCTTGCTCGTAATGGTGGGCGACACGACTGGTACACCAATCCGCAAACCAAGTAATCGCAACCTGTGCCGCGACATACCGAAATAAACGAAAATTTAGCAAAATCTATAATCAAAAAACTAGAAAATGTCTAATTCAACGCTCCAGCGAGGCTTCGCTGCCTTCCGCCACAGACGACTAAATGGCTTATGGAAAAAATTTACATCGAAACTTCGAT
>JBAXXH010000359.1:0-2652 GCA_037127995.1 Methylococcaceae bacterium
CAAAAACCCGTAAAAAAATTAATGCCTTCAACATGAACGCCCTGTTCCATGACTATTTTTGCCGCCAGCATTGAATCCAGACCACCGGAAATCAAAGCCACTGCTTTTCTTTGTTGACTCATAACACCTTTGTGTTTAAAAATTAGGCTATTATACCCAGTTATTTTCTTTTATGGCTTCAACTTCTGTCGTTACAATCCTTTCTATTATGATCAAACCCGCTGACTGAGTTAAAACGTGTAGCCATGATTTAATACAAAGGCGTTAAAAGCGAGTATCCGTTACCACTATTGGAATTTTGGTTATTTCTCTGTAGTATTAGGCAGCACGTTAAAATTTTCTGTTTTTAGCAATCACTGTGCGCATGACTGAGTTGATTGGTTGTGCCTTTTTCTTTACTTTTAAGCATCGCTAAACCCGTCAGGGTTGGCAGGAGTTATCGTTTTATGAACTGGTATCTTGAAGTATTAAAAAAATATACGGTCTTTGAAGGTCGGGCAAGGCGAAAAGAGTATTGGTTTTTTATTGTATTTAATGTACTTATCAGCATGGCACTGGCAATCATTGACCGATTTACGGGTAATGTTGATCCCGAAACAGGCTTGGGTATTTTAAGCAGCCTTTATCCCTTGGCCGTTTTGATTCCCGGATTCGCGGTATCAGTTAGACGATTACACGACACAGGTCGAAATGGCTGGTGGTTGCTGGTTAATTTGGTGCCGGTGATTGGCGCTATCATATTTCTGTATTTTATGGTGATTGACGGTGATTCGGAAACAAACGAATACGGGCCATCTCCCAAAGCTGATGAGGTATAACCATATTTGCCCTCTTCCTTTAGAAGAAGGTGAGGGGATATTTAATGTTCAAGTTGTTTTTTTACACGCGCCTAAATAGTTAGTCATGATCTTAAAAACGGAGATTGAGCCACGAAAAACAAGAAATAAATGAGTCAATAAAATTTAGAATGAAGACACTCAAAAAACAGGGAACGATGGAAATTACATGTGGAATTGATTTTGGAACGTCCAACACGACGGTCGCTATTGCCAAGGGTAATAATGATCCGATAATCCTGGTTCCGGTAGAAGACCGGCATTTAACCATCCCTTCGACCATTTTTTTTCCGCAAGAAAATCAACCGGTTTTATTTGGCCGTAAAGCCATTAATGGTTATGTCGCCAGAGAAGAAGGCCGGTTTATGAGAAGTTTTAAGCGTGTGCTTGGAACGTCTCTGATGAAAGAAGGCACCATTATCGGCGGTAGAAAAACACGATTTGAGCACATTATTGGCCCCTTTGTTGAGAGTATAAAAAATAAAGCCGAAGTAGTGGCCGACCAAGAAATCAACACAGTTGTCGCAGGCAGGCCGGTACATTTTGTCGATGGCAATGACCAGGCCGACAAGGAAGCGGAAGGCCAGCTCCAAGCCATATTTACCGCTGCCGGGTTTAAAGATATCCGCTTTCAATATGAGCCCATTGCTGCCGCATTTGCGCATGAATTAACAATGGGCAATGCCGAACGTTTAGCCGTCGTTATGGATATTGGGGGTGGTACATCCGATTTTACGATAATGCGTTTGTCGGAGCGTTATATCAAAAAACCGGATCGCCAGGAGGATATTCTTGCTAATGCCGGGATTAGAATGGGTGGTAATGATTTTGACCGGGCTTTAAGCCTGACCTGTTTTATGCCTTTATTGGGGCTGGGTTCTTTTTGGGGTTCCAAAGGACTGGGTTTCCCCATAACGCCGTTTTTTGATCTTGCCGAATTGAGCAAAATTCAGTGTATGTACACGCGCAAATATAAACGGGATTTAAGGACGTTAATTAGTCAATCAAATGATAAAGTCCTTACCCATAGGCTGCTGTCCATTGTCGAGGAAGAGCTGGGACACACCTTGATGTCTATTGTTGAGGATACCAAAATTAAACTGAGCGCATGCGACCAAACAACAGCGGATCTTGCTTTTATTGAAGCCGGTTTGCACTCGCAGGTAGAGCGGTCACAATTTGAAGCGTGTATCGCTGGAAGTATTGAGAACATTCAGGACACGATTAATCACTGCGTGGTGATGGCTGGCGTAAAAACAGCCGATGTGGCTCTGGTTATCTTGACGGGCGGCGGCACTGCCATGCCGATGCTGCAAAATATAACGCGGCGTATTTTTCCACACGCCGACATTTCTGACGGCAATCGCTTATCAAGTGTTGGCTTTGGCTTGGCGTGTGATGCAAGACGATATTATTTAGGGGGGCATTAAATAAAAACCGGCAGTTATGAGCAAACCTCTCTGAAGCGGTGTTGATATTTGAGGGCAGTAGAGTAGAAAGTCTCAGTCTTTAATATAGCCCAAGGCGCTTTTTCATGGCGTAAACAATTTCGTCATTAACGTCTAACAAGGCATCAAAAATCTGGCATCGCACCATTTTCCATGCCAGAGAAAGATACTCAATAGGCTGACGTGGCGCAAGCTAACCTCGGAGTTGCGTATGGATCTGGCCATGGTGTCTCACAAGATTATGTTCACGCCCTTAGGTGATTTCCGGAGAATATTTTACCCATTAAAAGCAGGATTTTCCCAATCAAGCAAACGATTGGATTCGTCTAATGGGTAAGTTCTTTCGCAGAAATCACCTTATACCTATC
>JBAXXH010000360.1:0-2646 GCA_037127995.1 Methylococcaceae bacterium
GTTAAATAACTTCAGCGATGATAATAAAAACAAAAAAAGACATTCCATCCAGTGAAATTACTGATCCTTCGATTTTTAAGAAACGGCGTCAGATAATTAAAGGGATGTTAGCGACCCTAATTGCCGGTGCCGGTATTTCTCCGACATTAGCCAACAACAAATCGGTGTGGCGCGATTTGCCCAAAGCCAATTTTCCAACTGATTCTTTAACCCTTACGCCTGCTGAACTGATTAAAAATTACACGAACTATTATGAGTTCTCGTTTAATAAAGAAAATTCGACAAGCCTGGCTCAAAATTTGATTACTGACCCTTGGTCTGTAGAGATCAGCGGCGAAGTGGAAAAGCCGGGTAATTATTATTTGGAAGATATTTTGCGTCAGCAGTCGCTTCAAGAATATATCTATCGTCTTCGCTGTGTCGAAGCGTGGTCAATGGTTGTACCTTGGGTTGGTTTTTCACTGGGTAGTTTATTAAAAATGGTTAAACCGTTGTCAACGGCCAATTTTGTAAAATTTACCGCCGTTTATCAGCCCAAGACAATGCCCAATCAACTTAGCAACACCATGCTGGAATGGCCCTATATCGAAGGTTTACGCATTGACGAAGCCATGCATCCGTTGACAATATTGGCGGTTGGCATGTATGGCGATACGCTGCCAAAACAAAATGGTGCGCCCTTGCGACTGGTTGTGCCTTGGAAATACGGTTTTAAAAGTATTAAAGCGATTGTAAAAATTGAGTTATTAAAAAGACCGCCCGTTACAACATGGAATAAATTTGCACCTAATGACTATGGTTTTTACGGCAATGTAAATCCGACGGTTGCCCACCCGCGTTGGAGCCAAAACACCGAGCGCCAATTAGGCGGCAGTTTTTTTACGCCACGTCGGCAAACTGAATTATTTAACGGCTATGGTGAACAAGTAGCTTCAATGTACAACGATATGGATTTACGGCATTTTTTCTGATGGTTTTACGATTCAACAATTTGTGGTCTTTAACGATAGTCGCCGGTTTATTACCCTTGGTATGGTTGTTTATTGATATTGCTTTCGACAATTTAGGTTCAAATGCCATTCAAGCGCTACATATTCGCTTGGGCGATTGGTCATTACGTTTTTTATGGCTGACACTGGCTATTACGCCTGTTCAAACGATTACAAAATGGCGTGGCATGACCGATTATCGGCAATTGTTGGGGTTGTACGCTTTCTTTTATGCGACCTTGCATTTACTGGCCTATTTACTGTTGGATCATGGTCTGAAGTGGCGCATTATTGGCACTGATATTATTGAAAGTTCTTATATTTGGTTTGGAATACTGGCCTATAGCATTGTTTTTTTATTAGCGCTGACATCACCCAAATGGGCTAAAAAGCGCATGGGTAAAACCTGGAAAAAACTTCATCGGTATATTTATGTTGCAGCAGTTGCCGGTATTCTTCATTACTACTGGCAACTTAAAGGTAATCTGGCTGAACCTTTGTTTTATTTAATCCTGATTGTTTTATTACTGGGTTTTCGTGTCGCCGTCTGGTTTAAAAATCGTAAATTTAATAAAATGATGATCCCAACCAATAAAAGGCTTGTGGTCGTGCCGATAAATCCCGTTGCAATACCTGAAACAATCGCAGAGCCGCAAGAAACAACCCTTAAGGGCTTGAGGAATCGAGCACCTTAGTCGGCACACATTTACCGCATCGACTGAAAAAATTTGAATCCCCCAACAACAAACATGATAAAAAAAATTCCTATCGGCATTAGCAGTTGTTTACTGGGTGAACAAGTCCGTTTTGATGGCAGTCACAAACGTGATGCCTACATTGTCGGTACGCTCAGCCAATATTTTGACTTTTACCCCTTCTGCCCGGAAGTAGCGATTGGTTTAGGTATACCCCGGCCTGCCATTCATCTGGTAAAAACTGATGATGTCATACGTTGCGTGGGGGTTAAAGATCCGGAACTGGATTTAACGAACCGTTTACTTGACGTTGCTGCACAACAAAAAGAGTGTCATTCCGGGTTATGCGGTTATATTTTAAAAAAGGATTCGCCCAGTTGTGGTATGGAGCGTGTTAAGGTTTACGCAGGCAATCAGCCACACCGGGAAGGTTTTGGCATTTTCGCACAGGAAATGATGCGTAATAATCCGTTGTTGCCGGTAGAAGAAGAAGGACGTCTTGGCGATCCCGGCTTGCGTGAGAATTTTATCCAGCGTGTTTATGTACTCTATCGCTGGCAACAGCTATTGGCAGAAGGTCTTTCTGCTCAAAAACTGACTCATTTTCATGCCCGCCATAAACTGATCATTATGAGTCATGCCGATTATCGTGAACTGGGGCAATTGTTAGCCCGTTTAAGCAAAGATAATCTCTTGGAGATTGCCGATCAGTATATTTTACAACTAATGAATACCCTTAAAATAGTTGTTAATCGCAGCAACCACGTTAATGTGTTGCAACATATTCAAGGCTACTTAAAAAAAGAATTAAGCACCGATGATAAAGCGGAGCTTTGTGAAGTGATAGAACGCTATCGGAGTGGTGAAATACCACTGATTGTACCGTTGACCCTGCTTAAGCATCATTTCCGTAAATCCCCCGATCCTTATATAGAAGAATCTTATTACCTGTCGCCTTATCC
>JBAXXH010000361.1:0-2644 GCA_037127995.1 Methylococcaceae bacterium
CCGAAGAAAGAGACTTTTAAATGGCCTTTGTCGGGTTGTTCGACAAAATAGGCCTTGCCTTCAGCCTGTTTCCATTGTCCATCCGCTTGGTTCCAGCCTTTGTTAAGCACTTTAACGCCGCCGTCCTCTGTTAATGAGTAAGTGGCCGAGATGTTATTCAGGCCCCTTTCAAAACGATGATCCAGTCGGGCTATCTCGTACCAGGTGCCCGTATAACGGTTAACCTCAAAGCCATCAATCACGGTCAAGCCATCTGGAGTTCCGGTACAAGCTGATAATAAGGCGAAAATAAAAATATGTAGTCTTTTCATAATTTCAAAGCAATTGAAAGGTAATAATTAAGGTAACCCGACAAAAATAGTCTTTGCAAAAGTGGCACAGATTCATGGATTATTTATTGTAGGTTACCTAAATTAAAAATTATAACGCCAAGGATGGTTGATCGTAAAAAAATTGCCGTATCTGAAGCTGCAAGCGGTGCTTATTAAATGTGGAGCTCAGGCCGAAACGTTTAAAGACTGACTCTAAAGAAAACGATTTTAAAATATCGGCATCCTTTATTCCTGGGTTTACACTTTTTTGCAATAACCATCGTGTAGGTCGGGTTAGCGAAAGCGTAACCCGACAAATCAACGTATATGTGTCGGGTTACGGCTAGCGCCTAACCCGACAAAGATTATTAACACTTTTTGTGATAAAAAAGTGTCAACTGCTTTTGGGCTTCTATGAAGGATGCCAAAATATCATAAAAATTTATTGGTTTCTTCATGGGCTTTGTTTTTTTCTATATTAACCATGATGCCAAACAAAATATGCGATAGTCCGGTATAAAGAAAAAACAGGGGAAAATTTTCATCAATTTCTATCGTATTAATTTCACCGTAAAATTCCATGGACCCAATCATTAAAATCAGGAAAAACCCCACAAGAATCATTACCTGAAAATTTTTTCTAAAAAAACAATACACTAAAATGACAATTTCCGTCATGGCCAGATAGACCATTATCATACGCAAATTATTGTCCAGTGCGCCATAAAGATCTTCGTTAAATTCAAACATGGATTCACTTCCCTGTAACGACAACAGACCGGGTGCTATCAACACGATTGCTGAAATATAGAAGTTAATTTCAAGGAGAAATTTGATGCTTTTTATGCTGTTAGTTGCCATACGATAGACCATTATCTGCTTTGCCAATGATTTAACTCAAAAAAAGACCCTCCCTTAGATAGCATGGGAGGGTTTATAGAGGAGGACGTTGAGTATGATCTTAAATAAATTATCCGGATTTAAGACGTTATACAAATTTTAGGTACATCGCTAAACTTTTTAAGCCGTTAAAAGAGCAAAAACCTTGTTGTCTAACTTACTCGCCAAAAGTCGTTTTGTCAAACTGTAGTTGTACAAAACATGTACAGCATTTATTTTATGAATTAAGATTGCCAAGTTTTCATGCAAACTACAGGGCTACTCTATTGACACGTTGCTAACCTGGATAAAATATTCACTGGTTTAATGGCGGCTTTAATGTCAGTATTGAAAAAAGACCGCTTCAGAAATAATTGAAGTGTTGTAATGTGTTTAATGTCGATGAGGAGAGTGAGATGAAAATATTGATTACCGGCGGTACGGGCTTTATTGGACGTGCATTAACTCAACGTTTAACCGGACAGGGCCATGACGTTACCGTGTTAAGCCGTAATCCTGATGAGGTAGAAAAAATGGCTGTGCCAGGCGTTAAAGCACTCAATAACCTCGATCAGCTTAAACCGGAAGATAGTTATCAGGTTATTATCAATCTTGCCGGAGCGCCTATTTTTGATGCCCGTTGGAGCGATGCCCGCAAACAGATTATCCGCGATAGTCGAATTAATCTGACCAGGCAATTGGTTAACTGTATGGCTGCGATGAAGGTTAAACCCGAGCTTTTAATCAGTGGCTCTGCTATCGGTTATTATGGCGATCAAGGTGATACCGTGTTAACCGAGCTATCAACAACTCGCACCGATTTTTCGCAACAACTTTGTGTTGATTGGGAAAATGAGGCAAAAAAAGCCGAACAATTCGGGGTCAGAGTGTGCTTGATCAGAACCGGCTTGGTGCTGGGCGATGGCGGTGGCCTGCTGCAACGTATGTTGCTGCCTTTTAAATTGGGCTTGGGTGGACGCTTGGGCAACGGTCAGCAATGGATGTCATGGATTCACCGGCAGGATTGGATTGCCATTGCCCTGAGGATGATAACCGATTTATCCATGCAAGGTGCGTATAACGCAACCGCGCCAAATCCCGTCACCAATAACGAATTTACTAGCGCACTGGCGCACGCTTTAAAGCGTCCGGCATTACTTCCGGTTCCGGCCTGTTTATTAAAAATGTTGCTGGGTGAAATGTCAGGGCTGGTTTTAGGCAGTCAGCGTGTAGTGCCGGAACGCTTGCTGGCTGAGGGGTTTACCTTTCGATACACCGATCTTTCCAGTGCATTAACCGAGGTGCTGGGTCATCTATGAATAAACAGGCCAGCCATCAAATAAATCCGGAAAAGTTATTGTTAAGCAAATGGACTGCGGTAAAGCCCCGTAACAAAGAGAGGCACCCTTCATTTTCCAGTTTACAGTTTAAAAAAAGCCTCTTAAGTGTTGTGA
>JBAXXH010000362.1:0-2602 GCA_037127995.1 Methylococcaceae bacterium
TGGGTGAGCGGTATGTTCACTTATATGCTGGTTCCGGATAGCGGGGGTGCGGAATTTCGGTATAAATGAAACACGGCGGTAATATTTATCAGTTCGCAAGGCATCTGGGTTGCTTGCCTGAACAAGTGCTGGATTTTTCATCCAACATTAATCCGGAGCAAGCAGTTGATTGGCATAGTTTGCAACCGGTATCACTGGATCCTTATGCTGACCCTGATTACAGTTTATTAAAACAGGCGATTAGTCATCGTTATAAGATGCCTGCCAATGCGGATATTGAATTATTTAATGGTGCCAGTGCGGCAATATTTGCTTTATTACGCTGGATACTGCCGCAAGATCTGGTTTTATATACACCTTTATATGGCGAGTATGCGCATATTGCCGGAGAGCTGGGTTGTCAAGTGCATAATATTGATCGGTTTAATCCGTTAATAACGGATATCCCTAAATCCAGTACCGTGATTTTTGTAAATCCATCCACGCCGGATGGGCAGCTTTATGACATGCAAGAACGACTGGCGGCGTGGCAAGCGGCAGAGTGTCATATCATTGTTGATGAATCCTTTTTGGATTTTTGCGTGGCTGATTCGGTGGCAGAGTGCATAGTCGGTTACGATAAACTACATATTATCAAATCCTTAAGCAAGTTTTATGGGTGCGCCGGTATTCGTGTCGGCTTTATTATTGCGGCTGCACCAGTAATAAAATCGCTAAAACGTTACGAACCCGCGTGGAAATTATCCAGTTTTGATATGATATATATATGCTACAGGCGTTGGCAAATGACGATTTTGTTGAAAAAACCCGAGAGCAGACAGCATCACTACGAAACTTGCTGCAACTCGCTTTGCAATCTTCGGGGTTGTTTGAACGGATTTATTCAGGACAGGCCAATTTTCTGTTGGCAAAACTAGCGAATCAGGGTGATGGCTATCATTTGCAGACATTATTGGAACCGTCACGTATTTTAATTCGGGTTTGTGATAATTTTGAGGGCTTGGATAAGCGTTATGTACGTTTTGCTGTAAAAAATGCACCAGCCATTAATGTACTGGCCGATAGCTTAAAGGCAATATCACCCCAATGTCGTTAAGTTACGCGCCTCTTGGGAAGATAAACCGTTGGCTGAGCGGAGCCGAAGCCGGCAAAATCGCTTCGACTCCGTTCAGCGAACGGCTTAACTTAATGACATTGGCTGTCATCCCATTTTGATAGTCGATTTGAGCGTAATAAATAAGCCAGCTTTCAATCGACATTGCACCACTTTATTTATGGATTAAAAGGGATATATGAAACCATTAGCAGTTTTTGGAACCGGTTCAGATGCGGGTAAAACGAGTCTGGTCATGGCGTTGTGCCGAATTTTTGCCGACCAAGGCATAAAAGTCACGCCCTTTAAGGCGCAAAATGTATCCAATAATTCTGCTGTCACCAAGGAAGGTCGAGAGATTTCCAGGGCGCAATGTTTACAGGCTGAAGCGGCACGCGTAGAACCCAGTTATTTATTTAATCCGGTCTTGCTTAAATCGCAGGGTAGCAGTTCGGTGCAAGTCATAGTGAACGGACTGATTCATAAAAACCAAAGCGTCACCCATTATTATGATGAAATTGATGGGTTGAAACTACAGGTACAACAGTCATTTTCGCGCTTGCAGCAAGATTACGATTTGGTTATTGCTGAAGGCGCGGGATCGCCGGTTGAATTAAATCTGCTAGAAAAAGACCTGTCGAATACGTTTATCGCCAACACCTTTAACACCAAAAACATATTGGTTGCCGACATAGAAAGGGGCGGAGTGTTTGCCTCAATTTACGGCACCATGGCATTGATGGATCCGGTGATGCGAAGTAATCTGGTTGGCGTTGTTATTAATAAGTTTCGGGGAGATCGGCGTTTTTTTGATGAGGGCGAAAAAATTATCAGGGATCGATTTGGTATACCTGTTCTGGGCGTTTTGCCTTTTCAGGCTTTAAATATTGATATGGAAGATTCCCAATCCCTAAGCAATTATCAACAGCGTCTGGACGATGTAAAAATTCGTGTTGGGGTTATCGTCTATCCAGGCTTAAGTAATTATAACGATCTTGATGTTTTAATGGCAGACCCCGATATTTATGTGGAATTGATTCATGCCAATCGTTCGCTGAATAACTTTGATATGGTTTTGCTACCCGGCAGCAAAACCGTAATCCGTGATTTGCAGTGGCTAAAACAGCAGGGTTTGTTTAATGAGCTTCAGCAATATAACAAGCCTGTTTTTGGAATTTGTGGCGGCTATCAAATGCTCTGCGAAAGCCTGCACGATCTGGATGCGTTGGAGCATGATGAGCCCATTATTGAAACGGGTTTAAGTTTTATTGATGATATTGTCATCTATCAAAGCCCTAAAATACTTCAGCACGGCAATTATCAACTGTTTTCATACACGGCCATAAACGGTTATGAAATCCATAGTGGACGCATGAACAAGTATCCCTTGTTTTATCAAGGCGGACGTTTTATGGGCACGCATATCCATGGCGTTTTTGATGACGATGCTTTTCGGGGCGATTATTTTAAAGCCATTAATCCTAACTATCAGGGTTTTGAGTATGCAAG
>JBAXXH010000363.1:0-2598 GCA_037127995.1 Methylococcaceae bacterium
CTGAGGAAGTTAATCGGCCTAAAACAGGCGTGCGCCACATTTCTATCTCGACCAATCGTGTTCCAAGCGTTATAGCAGGGTTCCGTCGATCACATTAACGTTGGCAGCGCCGGTAATGTTGATGATGCCATAATGCGTCTTCCCGTTCGGTAGTGCCTTGAGCAGTGTACCTTTGGACATGCGCAAGGTCATAGCGCTTTTAAGTTTAATGCTGGCGATGGCGTCTATCAGGTATGTGCCTTCGGGCACCAGAACCGTCCCGCCTGTCCCGGCTACCTGGTCGACAGCGGCTTGAATCGCCGCCGTATCATCGGCGCTGCCATTACCCTTTGCGCCTTTGTCTTTTACATAAACGACCAGTGAGGAGGTTGGCGCGGTTGCACAATTTTCAATGGCGCGGGCATTGGCGGTTATGCCGAATAGTAAAATCAGTAAACTTATTGAGATTAATGGTTTGGCAATGAAGGCGGTTATCAACCTTAGATGTTGATGGGTTGGAAGCATTGGTTTTGGGTTCAATTTGCTCTCCTGTGTTTGATTTGTTATTGCCTGGTTGCGTGCTCCGGCATTGGATAATCCCGCAAAGTAATAGGGGACAGACCATTGTTTTTTGCTTTTCTTTTAATCAGGGTAAAAATCTTTGGACATAATCTGTTCTTTTGACCAAGGACAAGATTTGGGAAATACCTTGCGTGCAATGCCTGTTTCTTTTACTACATCGTCAACAGCATCATCCCAGACGTCGATTTGCCAATCAGCATCAGCAAGCGATGCCTTTAAGCTTGGCGTTTTACAGATTCGCCTCTCGATTCTTTCCCGCTGAGTGCGGATGGTGTCTTCCCAACTGCTCCCTCGCCTTTCCGGTTGATACTCCCATTTTAGAAGATGGCACAAAAGTACCGCCATTCGGCTAGCGAGTTCGCGTTGTTCGCTTTTACCCACGTCTTCAATCTCCTCGGCAATATGCTCAATGTCCAAATGGGAAAATTGTCCTGAACGCAACAAGTTTACTTGTTCCTGCGCCCAAGCAATAACATCACTATCGTAACTGGTTTTCATGAATACCTCACAAGTTCAAGCGATCAATTGGGTCACCCATTAGCCTGCCGATGGATGTTATGGCCTTCCTTGCTACTTGGCAGTGCCTTGAGTATTGTATCTTTGGACATTCGAAAGGTCATGTTGTTTTTAAAACAAAGGTAAAACAAAGGAAAAAAAGGGGTCGGACCCATTTATTTAATGACATATTGATGAAGGTGTTTTAACACTGAAAAAAGGTGGGTAAATATCGTCTAGTAAAATCATTCATTACCCGCTTTTTGTAAAATTTGTTTAATGTCTGATTCTGATAAGCCTGTCACCTTAGCGATTATCTCAATTGATGTACCTTCTTTTGCCAGGTTGAGAGCTATATTTTTTGCCTCATTTATGCCTTCTGCTTTTCCTTCTGCTTTCCTTTCAGCTTTTCCTTCATAAAAGCCATCACCAAACGAGGACTCAAACATGCTGGCTTGGTGATGCAACTCGTCTTTATAATGTTCGTAGGCTTTTTGTTCATCTTCGGGCAGTTTCATGATGCTTAGTTTTTCTTCTGCTTCTTTTAAGCCTTTTGCGGTGAAGTTTTCTTTGATTTCTTCATTTTTTAAGAAGTAAATCCATTCATCCAGCGTGTCTTTGGCGATGTCGTTAAAGCGGTTTATTTTGATCAGGTAATATTCAGGGTAAAGTGATTCCACGCTGTTTTTTTTAAAGAGTTGTTTTTGTTTTTCGTTAAGTTCCAAAAGGTCATGGTTATGTAAGCCTATGAAGCGGGCGGTGCCTTTGTAAATGTAGTCGGTGCCACTGCCCAAATCAAAATAAAGAATGTTTATTGAGATGACTTTGGTGATACCTGCGTAAGATTGGCTTTCTTCCAGATGTTCTATGGCTGTTTTTGAAACGCCATAAAATATGCGCTGCAAGTAGTCATATTCCCGGTCATATTGTATTTCTATGATAATTATTTCTTGTTTGTGGTTGCGTACCTTTAGATTAACCCGGTTAAATTTGTCAAGTTTGTAGTCTTTATTAGTCTCACTGTCCAGCACGTCCAGGATGGTAATATCTTCCTTAAGCAGTTCGCTCAAAAACCCTTCCAGGATGCCAAAGTTGGCTTTGCTGCGCAGCAGGCGTTTTATGGCCCAGTCAAAGGTGATCAGTTTTCTTTTTTTAGTCATTTAAAAACTCTGTAATCCGTGTAAATCATAATTGAATCAAGGGTCAATGGTCAGACTTGATTGATTTATGCGAAGCAGTGCGGGGTTTGCACCCCGTGCGACAAGCAAAGCTTGTCATATCTTGCAAGGTGAAAGTCCTTGTCTGGAATTTAAAGGAGTGAATTCATAAGGCCTAACCAGCCAACAGTATCGAGTGTTGCGTCTCCGGCGGAACGTTGTCAATGGTTACGACTGTAGCAACCGTGAACCTTAGCGGGACGGGGTTTGCAACCCCGTTCCTCAGGTTTTATGACGCCCGAACCAGTGGCCAATTGCTTACATTACGGGACAGGTCTTGGGAGCAGCCGGCAAGGCTGCGAATCTTGGGGGGTGAAAGTCCCCC
>JBAXXH010000364.1:0-2595 GCA_037127995.1 Methylococcaceae bacterium
TAATTAGCTTCCGATTTTCTGCTTCAAATCCTGGACATGTAAACGCAATTTTATTGTCATCATTATTTTTAAGAGCCTTATGGTTTTTAGCCAGAATATAAAAATTCTCTGTTTCGGGTATTTGCTTGCGATGACGCTGTATACGTCCGGCTATTTGAATAATTGAACGCATGGAACTGGGTTCGGCAATGGCCCAGTCATAATCATGATCACGCCCAACTTCTGCCACCGAGGTAGCCAACACCACAAAAAGCTGATTTTGTTCTGGATAATGGCTTAAGGCGTGTTGGACTTCGGGAAAACGCCAAATGGCTTCCGGGTCTTTGCGGTTGAGGGCTTGGTCTAATTTGCTTTCGATGAATGCCCGTTGCGCCAATGGATATTGGCTGTGATAAACGCAGTAATGGATTCGGAAATTTTCCGGTGCAGGATTGGCATATAGCAGTCTGGAAATTGCCACTAATGGGTTGATATTGGCTATACGTACCAAGCCGATAGAGATTTTTTTACCGGATGTGTGTTGTTGGTGATGAGTTTTGTGCAAGGCCATCATGCCATGCCGGATTGCTTCACTCATAGTATTGAGTGGAGATATTGTCGTAACAATTTCCAATAATTTCGCTTTACGAAAAATCATATTATCTTGACTGAGCTTAGCAATGCGTTTTTGAATGAATTCATCATGTGCTTTGATAAAGCTTTGTAGGTTTTGCTGCTCAGATGTTTGTACACTGAACTCATCAAACCAAGCGCAAACAACCGGTTTTTGTACATTTGATTGAATAGTGGCCGCATTGAATGCTTTTCGCCCTTCTTGATAGGCTTCAAACAAGGCATAAGCTAATGCGGGTGGCATAGTTGCCGTGGAAAGTAGCACTTTTGCACCCAACATACCCGCCCAATTGACCAAGCGTGCAAGTGCAGGCAAGTCGTTCAAGTCAAATTCGTCCGGTTCATCTAAAACCAGATCTGATGTAAGCAGGCGCAACATCGGCACAATTTGCTTGCCGCCACGCACACCTTCGGTTGCTGGCATTAAGTGATCGATAGTGCTAACCAGTATGGGGGCATGTAATAGTTTTTTCGCTTTTTGATTGTTTTGAAACCACTTTTCTAATTGGCCTTCGTAGAGTTCGGTGTCATAAAACACATCAAAACCGTCGTCATCCAAGCCCATATCCAAACTTTCACTGCCTCTTGCGGCGAATGGATTTTCATCGATTTGTTTACCTTGGTTGATTTGGTTAAGTCGCAAAATGGCCTGAGAACCAATGAGCGTGGCAATTTCCGTTTTATCGAGTGCCAAGCGTTCTTGTAATGCTTCGCCTGTTTGCAAAGTTAATGTCCGTAAACCCAAGGCAACACTAAAGCGACAACCTTCCAACTCATCGGCTAAACCATACATGATTCTGGCATTCGCCAAGGTTTTTCCCTTTCCGGTCGAGGCCATATTGATACCGAAAAAACCTTGCTCTTTGACTTGACTTTGGATCTGTTGTGCCGCTTGATACGCTTTGGTTTGCCAAGGCTCTTTATCTTCTTTTGGGCCTTTGGCTAAGGTTTTATTGGGGGGAAGCGTGGGCAATTCTTCGCGTAAGCGTTTAAACCTTAAAATGAAATCAAAAGCGTGCTGGCTTACGCCGACATTATGCTCATCCAGTTTTTGCTTTAGCTGATGTTGTTTGTCGGTATTGGCGTAAGCCTGATAATTAGCATCTTGCCAGCGAGCTTGCGCGTCCTGGGCAGAATAATGATGGTCGGCAAGCATCAAGGCCAGACGGGACAAGTGCATCACAAATGGCTGGCTAAACCAATCAACATTAATTAAATCCTGACAACTCAAAGCCCGTTTTGATAGTTCGCTGGCTTTTTTTTGCCACGTTTTGCTAACCAACGGGGTACGATTTGTAAATGTCCAATTAGCTTTTAAAGTTTCTTCTTTCCATTCTTTATTTAGGCTGTTAACCGAATTCCAAGAATCATCAAAAGCCGAAAAATCACCATTTAACCATCTTTCCGGATGGTCAATATCTGGTTCTGTTTGGCCTTGTTTGGGATAAACCGGCAAACGATGATGTGAAACCACAAGCCAAGCCACTAATTTTGCGAACGTTGACAGCGTATCGAAAGGGTTATTGAAATCTTTCTGTCTGGGGTTATCGACCTTTATTTTTTGCAGAATTTTTTTTTCTAATGCTTCATCAACATTTGCTAATTGCTTAAGCCATTCTTGGTCACTGCTTTTATCAGCAAAAGCTTGAAACAAACGCAATGACACCCACTCATGCCGATAAGGCTCAAATCTTTTTCCTTTAATTTCTGGATTCAGTTTATCTTGAAATAAATCATTCGCTTTGCCCAAGTCATGGAATAACCCTGCAATTGCAGAAGCAATGGCGATAATTTCGGTTGTGTGCCAACCTTTTTCCCATTCGCGATGACTAAAATCAATTCGAGTGCTATTTACCGGCACAATCCCTTCTGCATTAAATCGTTTACGATTCCCCACTAACCAAACCAATTCACTCCGGCTTCTGGAGCGCAGCCAATGACAAGAGACTGCGGTATTCTTGGTGGCGGTTTTGCGTAACAGGG
>JBAXXH010000365.1:0-2586 GCA_037127995.1 Methylococcaceae bacterium
ATCTGATGGGGACCATCAACTTGAGCCAGGTTCAGTTCAACACCATCCAGGCACAGTTTATTCTTCGGCGGCTGAGCGGGGATTTTTATTTTTACGCCCGGCGCGGTACTCAGAACAAAATGTTGAGTCTTACATCTCCGGTGAGTCAGAGTTTCGAGCCTTCTACCCTATCGATTAATGCGGCGGATACCCCCTGTGCCGAATTGACCCGAACACAGGACATCATCTTAAGTTGGACCGCCGTGGGAATGAGCGAAGGCTTCAAGCGTCTGCTTGGATACGCCGAGGAGGAGGCGACCCTCCATGGTACGCCCCTTAACTGGAATCTTGAGGGCAAACTGGATCCAGCCAACATCTTCCTGGCCTATGCCGAACTCGTCATTAGCCTTGACGCGATCAAGGCGGACGTTACCCTGGTGGAGGGCGAGCCACTGGTAAGAACCAAGACAGTTAATCCCGGCGAATTGAAAACCCTCCAGGCCAAGGTGTATTTCGACCTGCCCAATGGTGGCTGGGCCACTTGTCTGCGTCCAGCGCTGAACAGCATCGGGCTGGACTTCAAACTACCCGCAAACGGCCCCGTTCCCGACACTAGCGTTGAATGGATAGGTTTAGACGGTTTCGGAATAGGCGGCTTCGTAGAATTTAAAGGCGATCCAGTTCATACCACTACTAACGACCAAGGGATCGGCACCATCGGGATCGAAGGAGTGGCGCAGAAGACGCCATTGCCAAATTGGTTGCAAAAAGACTACGTCAGACCGGTGGAAAATGAGGCGGCGGTAACAGTTAATGCAACAATGAAGCCGACGGAACTGTTCAAGGACCTACCCGATGTTGTTGGCGGAGCCGTTGTGCCCCTGACGATTCCCAAGGAAATACTCCAAAGGACAAAATTGTTTGTCGCTAGTTACCCATTTAAGGTCAAGGACTGGGAGTCGAACGTGTTTTCCGGCGGGGGGACTATTGAACAGCGCGTTCAGACTCCAGGAGTCGGGGGAGATTATGAAATTAACTGGACGTTCCTGGTGTCTTTCGGATTCAATGAGGAGGAGGGCATGAAATTGGGCGGCGAAGGAAATGCTGACATAACCTACAGCGGATACACAGAAAATGATTCGGATGGAACGTGTACGGTGACCGGGGGCGGAGAATCTGTGGCGCTCAATGTTGTAGGCAATCGCCACGCCGAACTTGGTTGGTCGGCTTTGGCGACTCCCATCCCTAACCTTTCTAAGCAAATACATTGCGTCTACTATTTACCCGATGGTGAGACTTATTCCGAGGATTTTACTATTCCGTTCTATCACAACATGCTTCTGTTCGACAACGCCGTTATTGAGGATGGTGCTGTGCTGAAAGTTCACTCGGTTTTCAACGCCGGCGCTACAGCCATCGGAACGATCGACGGGGAAACGCGAATCAGTCGGCAACCGGTCGAATAAAAACGCACTGCTGGTCGGGAGGCATTCCGAATGAATCGTCTTTTTTCACCACACCGGATGGGACATTCCAGCAATCGCCAGGCGTGGAGAATGAAAGATAACTTCACCTTCGGCCACAAATAAACTAAAATTTCATGATTAATTTTTCCCATTGAATTTGGCGCGAAGCCATGATTCCCTAGATCTGGGTCTGTTCAAGAAGGCCTACCTACGGTCCCAATTCTGGGGTTGTAGCGTCCGATTTCAACGGCGACGGCAAAGTCAATTCCCTGGATCTGGTATTGTTCAAGAAACTCTATGGCAAAGCGCCCGGCTCTTCTGGCTTGGTGACTATTCCTTTAAGAAAAGATGAGGTGGGTAGCAGGGCATTGAAAACATGAAATTAGTTTGTTATTTTTAGTGAAATAATTTTGTTATCAACACTGGAGTACTACTCATGAATATCAAGTCAATATCATTTATATTGATCCTAAGCATTTTAGTAATGAACGCTGATGCTCAGGCATCCATTGCCAATCACGTCTTTATTGAACCGGCCGGTAAAACAGTCAACTTGGGGGACACCTTTTCGATCATCCTAAAGGGTGAGAATTTCAACTTGGGTATGGATGGCGGTTCGATCGATATGGCGTTTGATCCAATGATCCTGAAAGCCGATTCGGTCAGCATCAATTCTGGCTTTTGGAACTTCGATGCTAGCAAGGGTAGCATCGACAACGATGCCGGTAATCGACTTCACTGACGTAGCACAATTCGGTAGTAACACGACGAATACTCTATTCGATATTGCAACCTTCACTTTTAATGCCACTGGCATAGGCAGTAGTCAACTGACGCTTAAAGTAAATGATAATAGTCCCTTTGCCACGGGAGGTGATATTATTGCCGTCAATATCTCGAATGGTTTGATTACAGTGCAGGCGATTCCCTTACCAGCAGCTATTTGACTGTTTGGTACAACTTTAATTGGGTTAGGAGCATTTTCCAAACGGAATCAGGGGGATAAGTTTCAATTGCTTGGGAGTTAGTATTTACAAGGGCTTTCTGGAGTGACAGTAGGTAAAGCCACGGTGTTTTACAAGAATGCACCTGATTAGAAAGATACTTCAGCAAAACCAGATTTCCACAATTATAAGGCGCA
>JBAXXH010000366.1:0-2582 GCA_037127995.1 Methylococcaceae bacterium
TACCAAATTTGTCTCGCATTTAGGAAGGGAATCTACAGCCAAAATCCCTAAATTACATCGGAATTAAAAGTGGCGTTGAGGATTAAATAGGGGAGGACGTGACACCAGTGATAGCGTCAAGATAAATATTGAACTAATCTTTAATCTTATTTCGCCCACCACTGAAATTAAAGTGCTTTAAGTACAGCTAAAAAATAATGATCATTACACAGGATGAAAATAATGAATACGTCTTATGTTGAACAAATAAACCAAGAAATTAAACAAATGCCATCTGAATATTTACCGGCTTTTTTTACTATTATTCATTCCTTTTAGAGCAAGTATTTGCTTAAATACGGCTGAAGACAGTTTTAAACAAGGCTTTAAGGAAGCGTTAACGGGATAAACCCAAGCTATTGAAACATTGTGGGGTATGAATGAGGCAAAGACGGGGTCAGTTCTAACATTCCAACATTCAGGCACTAATCCACAGATATGTAAAAACCATTATATGAAATAAATAATGTTGGAATGTTAGAACTGACCCCTTGTCCTCTCTAATCAAAAAGATGAAGTCAGTAATCAATCGAGTCTGACCCCATCGACGAATCTTACTACTGTGGCAGCCTTAGTGATGTTGTCTCTGCTATTCGGGCATGGATGCTGTTACATATTTTCCTCATCTGTTTAATATAAGATTCATTTTTATTAATGTTCTTTTTGCTATCGCCAGGGTTTTCCAACATTTCTACCATTTCTTCATGGGATACATGTCCTTGTTGCAGTTTTGTGTTCCAGTTAGCCCACCAGGTTCCTGAGTTACCAATTTTTTCTACTTTACCTGTCCATATATTATTAGCTATCCGAACTTCTCCATGCAAACTTCTTCTAGTTTCAGGTTTTACTCCGAAATCATCGGCGATCTCGTTGTACTCCTCGTCATCGATATAACGTTCTGGCATAAGATGTTTAATCAGAGTAGTAAATCCTCTCTTAGACTCCTTAATGGTTGCAAGCAAATTTATGTCACTGTCATCGGGCGTGTATTCATAGTCTTCTGGATCGTCTT
The DNA here is from genome assembly GCA_037127995.1 of Methylococcaceae bacterium. Lineage (GTDB taxonomy): Bacteria > Pseudomonadota > Gammaproteobacteria > Methylococcales > Methylomonadaceae > Methylobacter_C. Next base: position 1,052 of record JBAXXH010000366.1, read on the forward strand.
TATGCTTAGCACACTCCTCAGCACCTCCTGCGGAAAGGTTATAGCCAAATGGGAAGATAGTGTTCCTTGCTCTAATTTCTTCTGTCTCAAGACGATTGAGTTCATCTTTTGAATTGACCTTATGAAGAACAATGATTTTTGGGTCTCTCCAGTGTTGAATCGCTCTCCCGATCAGTGATATTGCTTTGGGATTTTTATGCTGGCTGAATCTAAACTCGTAAGATTTAGTGGTTTGTCCTATGTAGCACTGTCCTGTTGCTGGAATATCGATTTTATAAATGTACACGATCATCTCTCAATTTAGGGGTTGTACTCCGGAAACATTAGAAAAACGATACGGACTGTCTAATGTCTGGCATCATCCATGAGACAAATTAAACCACCCTTTCTGGTGGTTTAATTTGGGTTTTTGAACATCGAGTTTGGGGAGCAGTGGAACAATTATGCGAAGCTCAACATAACCATTCCACTGCCCCCCAGACTTCCTATATCACAAATCAAAACCACACTGTTGCTGTTGTATGGCAATTGTAATTTGATCTACCGTTGCATTCTCCTTGAATACTGTGAAAAAGACGGGGTCAGTTCTAACATTCCAACATTCAGGCACTAATCCGCAGATATGTAAAAACCATTATATGAAATAAATAATGTTGGAATGTTAGAACTGACCCCTTGTCCTTCAACATCCGTTAAGTGTATTTTTTTCAGACATCGGATATATGGTGATCCAAAATGCAAAAATACTATTTATGAAAAATAATTGACTAAGCCGCTTCCGAACTATATTGATGTATGCTTAAAAGAATATCCCTTAAGGCTTGCTTTGCTTGCCGTGTGTCGTAGCTAAGCTGTAACCCTGTCCAAAACCCATCACCCATACCAAAATAACGGGACAGCCTTAAACCAGTATCAACGGTAATCGACCGCTTGCCAGCAATAATTTCACCAATACGGCGTGGAGAAACGCCAATTTCTTTAGCTAATCGATATTGTGAAATACCCATAGGTTTTAAAAAATCTTCCAAGAGAATTTCACCAGGAAAAGGAAAAGGTATTTTTTCACCCGTGGTAATATCTGAAAAATCTATATTAGCCAAATCTTGCACTGCTATAGTCATTACTGCCCCCTTAATGGTAATCAACCATTTCAACATCATAAACATTACCTTCAAGAAACCGGAAACATAGCCTCCATTGATCGTTAATACGGATGCTATATTGTCCTTGCCGAGTACCGCTGAGTTTTTCCAATCGATTGCCAAGAGGAACCGACAATTCATTAACACTTTGAACGGCATCAAGTTGAGCAATTTTTCGAATGGCTACTGACAACACATTAAGAGGCAACCGGCGAGGACGCTCACCTGCAAATACAGCAGCCGTCTCTTTATTAGCAAAGGTCTTTATCATATGCAATATAATAACGAGTTACGTTAATACATACAAGCAGTTTATTAGATGACTGTAAACGAAGTAATTATTCAGTCCCCTCACGTCAAAAACCTAAAAAGTTGGTTAAAAAAGCGCT
>JBAXXH010000367.1:0-2572 GCA_037127995.1 Methylococcaceae bacterium
TTTTAATAACCCGTCAAAATGGCAAGCCTGCCGTATTAATGAGTCTGGAGGATTTTCACGCCTATGATGAAACAGCGTACTTAATGGCCAGTCCGGCCAATAAAAAAGCACTGGATGAGGCCATTGCCCGTGTCAAGGCTGGCAAGTTTGAGGCGCATGATTTAATTGAAGATTTATATGCTGTCTTTTGATGATTCAGCTTGGGAGCAGTATTTATATTGGCGGGATAATGACAAGAAAATGCTCAAACGCATTAATAGCTTAATCAAAGATATTAAACGAAAACCGTTTGAAGGGATAGGTAATCCAGAGCCGTTAAAGCATAATTTGGTCAGGATTTTGGTCGCGACGTATAGACCACGAACATCGTCTGGTTTACTAGGTCAATGAGGATACTATTATTATTTTCCAATGCCGCTATGATTATTAATCAAAGCTACTTGCTAAAAATTGGTAGGGGTAGAAAACTTTCACCTCTACACAGGCTCGGTTTTTCTTAACATCCCCAGCGTAAAGCAGCGGTATGAACGGGAGCATTCCACAGTTTCAGTAATTCTTCGTCAAGCACGCTGAGGGTTATTGAACAACCGGCCATATCAATGGACGTGGTGTAGTTGCCAACTAATGAACGGGCTATGGTGATGCCGCGTTTTTCCCAGAATTGGGCTGCCAGATCATAAATCAGATACAGTTCCATTAATGGCGTTGCCCCAAATCCGTTCACATGCAGTAACACCGGTTGGTCTTTTTTCGGTTTTAATTCCTCATCAATAAGGCTGGCCAAGTGCTCGACAATTTCTGTGGCACTGCTTAATTTAAGCGTTTCACGTCCTCGTTCACCATGAATACCTACCCCCATTTCCATCTCGGTGTCGCTAATGTCAAAAGTGGGTCTGCCCAAAGCGGGTACGGTACAACTGCTCAGTGCGACGCCCATTGAGGCTGTGGTATTGTTGACTTTATCACCCAAGGCTTTGCAGGTTGCCAAGTCAGCACCCTTTTCTGCCGCCGCACCGACTATTTTTTCAACTATCAAGGTGCCTGCTACCCCACGTCGTCCGGTGCTGTGTGCTTTTGGCAAAGCAACGTCGTCGCTTACCAAAACGGTCGCGTTTTGACAATCCAGTATTTCGCCGGCGATTTCAAAATTCATGACATCGCCGGCATAATTTTTGACGATAAATAAGACGCCACCGCCCTTTTCGACGGCTTGCGCGGCGGCCAACATTTGATCAGGCGTTGGCGAGGTAAAAATCTGGCCGGGACAGGCGGCATCCAACATACCGTGACCGACAAAGCCTATGTGCAGGGGTTCATGTCCGGAACCGCCGCCGGAAATTAAAGCAACCTTGCCGGGTTTGGTCGGGTTAATACGTCTGACAAAGTGCGGTTGGGTGTTGAGTTGGATAATGTCTCCATGCGCTTTGGAGAAGCCCGGCAGGCTTTCATCAAGCAAAGTATCGATGGCGTTGATAAATTTTTTCATGGCGGCGACTCCTGATTATTGACGGGTTATTTTGCATGTTGTCATTGCTGATAAATGCTTCACCACGAAGGCACGAAGATCACGAAGAAAAACATAAAACGTGGAGGTTTTGGTGTAACTGTTTTGTAGATGTTGCCTTTAATCATAGAACACGGATGACACTGATTATACGGATTTCAACGGATTTTAGGCTATCAATTTAACACGGGACAGACCTGACAGGTTTTATAAACCTGTCAGGTCTAACGACGGTATTTTTGTCCTGACTAAAGTGGGTAGCCGCATTTTCTAAGTAATTATCAAAGCAAGAATTTATTTTGTTTCTTCGTGTCTTCGTGGTGAATGTTTTTGGGCTATTTTAATTTTGGTGCGCGATGCGCACCCACTGTTTTTTAACGGCTAAGTAGTTACGTTAAATCAACCGCGCAAGGCTTTCGTTATGGCGCGAATATCGGGCATAACCCAAGTTGGTTGATAATTGGATTCTTTTAAATCTGCTTCGGTAGATATCCCCGTTAATACCATAATACTCCGAATACCGGTACGAACTGCACCCAAAATATCGGTTTCCAGACGATCACCAATGGCGACCGTTTTATCAGCATCGACGCCCAGTAAAGTCAAAGCCTGTTGATAAATAATGGGTTCCGGTTTACCGATAATGGTCGGCGATACGCCAGTGGCAACCTCAAGAGCCGCCAGAATTGCGCCATTGCCATGCGTGATGCCGTGTTCTGTGGGAAGTGTGTTGTCGGCATTGGTGCCAATGAATTTTGCACCCGCGCGAATATTTAGCGTGGCCGTTGCCAGTTTGGCCCAGGTCAGGGTTTCATCTTTACCACAGACGACAATGTCAGCACCTTTTTTGCTGGCGTCACTGTCATTATTCACTTCATAGAGACCGGTCAGCGTAAAGCCGTGATCAATAAGTGGTTGAGTTGCGCCATCTTCGCCGACAACAAAAACCCGTGTTTCAGTTGGATTAACCTGCTTGCTTAGATAGAGCGCTGTCGCAGTGCCTGAGGTAAGAATTTGTTTGTTGGTAATGGTTACGCCCATTTTTGCCAGTTTGGTTACATATTGTTC
>JBAXXH010000368.1:0-2566 GCA_037127995.1 Methylococcaceae bacterium
CCGCCATCTGCTTAACCTACTGGGTGAGCGGTATGTTCACTTATATGCTGGTTCCAGATAGCGGGGGTGCGGAATGTCGGTTATACGAATTGTTTATTTAGTTTGAAGTGTTATTCTTTTTTTATAGGGTTTTGTCACCAATTTTTTGGGTGAACGTTTAGCCATGTAAGCCATTGAATTTATCGCGTTCATCTTTTCTATCCCCCCCGAAACCAAAATTTTCGACTCAACCTGCCAGTACACTTCTTGGTTAGCTAAAAAACAAGAAGTCCTGTTAAAAAGAGAGGATTTGACTATGGGTAGGTGAGGCAGTGAAATAAATTGGGACATCAAAACCTACAGTGCCCCGTTCGCTGGAACGAACACTCCCACATTCGTCGCGTGTTCGGCGACAATTATCTTGTCAGGTCGTCAACTACCCTCCCCCCGATAGAATGCTTCATCCTCTGGGCATACGAAATGAAAGGGGAATTGTTCCCGATGCTTATTTAAGCGCTGAGGCTTCTATTTTTTGATGAGGAAACAGACATGGCTGAGAGATTTGCATCTGGAGCCGACATTGCGCAGGTCAGCGGCACAATTACCGGGGGGGCTACGCTTGTTCTCACAGAGAGTGCCGAGGCTTGGCAAGCCCTGGCGGTTTTTAACGGCCTCGCGCTTGATGAAATCGCTGAGCTCGTTAACAATCCAGAAAGCGCTATTCTCGATCAACTGAAAATCGACGATAAAAAGGCTGAGAATTTCCTCCAAAAACCGCCGGAGGCGGATGATTTTCGACTGGCTCTCTGGGGTTGCGAGCAAAATATGGGAAGCACAGCTCGATGCCACCAAGACAGCCCTACACCTGGCCATCACCATCGAGCCACAAGCATCTCTTGGCTCAATGATCGAAATTCTGGGAAACCGCCCTGCTCTTGTTTTCTACCTGGGATCACTCGCCGTCAGCTTTACGCCACGCGTTGTTGGCCCTTGGGTTAGGTTTTTGCTCACACTCAGCAAGCTTTTTCGTGCTGCATACCCTGCCCTGCAAATAGGGTATGGCTTAAAGGCCGCTACCTGGACAATTGCCTTTCTTTTGGCTCCAAATCAGAAGCCGGACAAGGTGTTAGCTGACTTATTGCGAGACGTTCGCGAAGATGAAATTCAATTGATACGATTGGATGACATTAACAAAAATGAACTACAAGGAAAACATCTGATTCCCGTCCTGCACGGTCTTTTTTCAACGGACAAGGGTGCCTTCTACAATTTCATCAGTGCCTGGAAAAGCTATGAAAAGAGTGCTATAGAACTTGCGGAAATGGCGAAAGCTGAGGGCATGTCCGCTCCTGAAATGTCCGCTATTGATATCCTGGGTTGGCCGCACAACACCCTCGCGAGCATCGACGAGAATGCTGACGAGCTTTGCAAGCTAATCAAAGAAAAGATTGGCACTGATGGGCCATGCATTGTCTTTGTGTGTCATTCCCGCAGCGGACTGTTGGCACGGCGTACCGCCTTGAACCTGTGTCAGACCGATAGTCGCTATAAGGACAAAATTAGTGCTTGCATAACCTTCGGTACGCCGCATTTTGGTGCCGGCATACTGAACGTCGTCCCTGACGAATGGGCGGGGCAGCTTTATACGCTTGCAGCGCTGGCATGTGTGGCGGGAACCAGCCAGAAAAGCCTTAGTGCCCTGAGCCAAGTACTTCGATACCGATGGGGCAGCGGTGATTTCCAAGGTGTCGAGGATTTGAGACTGGCCTGCAAGCGTGGTTTTTTCGGATTGCGTAAACAGAACTTCCTGGATCGGCTGCAGGGCGACGAGATCCGGGCGGATCATCCTCTTGTCATCTGGGCGGTAGCCGGAAAGCATAAGCCGCTCGATCAATCCGGATTCGGTAGATTCCTGGGCAAGATGGAACATTCGCTAAAAGAAGTAGACCATGATTGGGTCGTCGAGACAGCCTCTTCTCATCCGTCTAGTTTCGACGGCCCGTCAGAAGCGTTGAGCTGTGATCATTTCAGCTACTTCGACACCCAAACCACAACCCAAGATCAGTTCAAGAAGTCGCTAGCATTTATGATAAAAAAGCTTGACGGGGCCACCCCTACAATCAGTTCGCGCTCAGCAATGAAAATCTGGAAGGATAGGCTCTTTTTATATATAGACGACATAAAGTTACGAATCGGTAGGCAACGGCAAAATACTGGTCAGAATAGTTGACGCCCGGCATTTCTCGCCAAAAAACAGAAAGATTGGTGGTTTGTTCACCCATTCCTTACGCCTTACGCCTTATGCCTTGCAGCAAACAGGGCATTACGGGAAGTCAACAATTATTACAAGGAAGTCTTTAATGGGGATATTGGTGTTATTCTCAACATAGATCTTAATGAAAGCCTGCTTCAGATTATTTTTGATGAACGCACCGTGGACTATGATTTTAACGAACTGGATGAAATCGCTCTGGCCTATGCCACCAGCAATAACAAAGCTCAAGGGTCTGAATATCCTGTCGTTGTTATTCCCCTTGGCAATGGCGGTTAAAAATCAGCGCTCTCAACGCAGGATTACCCATTTAAT
>JBAXXH010000369.1:0-2560 GCA_037127995.1 Methylococcaceae bacterium
CGCGCACGGCACGCCCTACAGAAAATAATATCGCTTAATCAACGAAGGTCTCTATACTCGCAAAAATTCACTTTGACTTCATCAAGGTGTTGCTCAGCAAACACACAAGTAACAAAAGGTTATTCAAACTGATGCTTAACAAGCAGCCGACCAATGGACGTTCGTTGAAAATAACCTGACTTTTAAGTTGCAAGCCATCCAAAGAATATCATACCGATAATAAATTTAATTTAATTACAACAGGTTATCGGCACTTAAAAACTATTTTTCTCGTTCTTAATAAATCTCTACAAATATGGCATGGTAGCTGCTTACTCTATAATCAGTACCCACTAAAGCCGACCGCTTCGGGGTTATCCCCATCGATTCATACTTGATTCGACAGGGTTCGGTTACTTTTTAAGAAACGGGAGATCTCTCATGAATAGTCCTTTAAAAGCTTTTAAAAACAGTGAACCGCCAACGCACGCGCCGGACAGGAAAAAGGCTAATGTCATTTCCATTAAGTCAGGTACCCATCGCCTGATAAAAGGCTTTTCCGGCTCATCGGTTGCCGTGGCATTGGGGGATTTTAGACACGGCACTGAGTATCGCGATACCAAAGCCATGGACTATCTGCTTATCGGCATCTTGTCGATACTGGTACATAGCGTGGTGGTCGATCACTTTAAGCAGTTGCCCGATGAACAAGCATTGGTGGAGCCGGTTAAGCCGCCCTCCAAGGTGCAGATTTCGTTTGTTCGGCCGCAACCGCCCAAGCCGGTTATTCAGCCGCCGCCACCGCCTCCACCCAAAGTGGTTGCGCTTAAAAAGCCGCCTAAGCCCAAGATACTACCCAAGCCTGCGCCTCCGGTTATCCAGCCGCCACCTGCACCATCAACCAGTACAGTAGTTGATGCTGCGGCCCCCGTGATTCCGGTGCCACCAGCACCACCCGTTGAAAAAGTAACACAGCCGCGAGCGGGTGCCGGTTATTTGAATAATCCACCGCCGGTTTATCCTGAAATAGCCATGGATCGTGGCTGGGAAGGCAAAGTACTGATGAAAGTTCATGTGCTTGCCAATGGCAAGCCTGATACTGTTGCCGTACTTAAATCAAGCGGACAAGCTGTATTGGACGATGAAGCGGTTAGAACCGTTAAAAAATGGACATTTGTTCCGGCGATGCGCGGAACAACCCCAATTGATGGTTCGGTAACCGTTCCTATTTCTTTTAATTTACAAAGTTGAGGTTTTATTTATGACAGAAACAACATCTACTGCAACGGGAATTTCCCAGGCAGCGACCCAAACACCCCTGACAGGCGTGCCCGTTTCAGATATTGCTCCCGCTGCTACAAAACTGGCTTCAGCGGCAACCGATATAGCACCGGCGGCTCCAGAAATTACCTCGGCTCTTATTGTGGATGCCACTTTATGGATTTTAATTGGGTTTTCTGCCGTGACTTGGGCTTTGATACTAATTAAAGGCATACAGCATCTGCGGATTTCGCATCACAACCGGATTTATGGAAAAAAATTCTGGGGGGCTTCGGATTTTCAGGCGGCATCAGCATTACAAGGTAATGACGGCCCTGCCGCCAGAGTCGCTGAAGCCGGCTTTGCTACTTTGCTGGAAGCTGACGGCGGCACCACCACTCACGATCTTGAACATACCGGTGATCGTCAGGAACTGCTGGATCGACGCCTGCGCCAACAAATGCAAAAAGAACGCAGTGCACTGGAAAGCGGTCTGGCCATATTGGCAACTGTCGGTAGTATCTCGCCATTTGTGGGTCTGTTCGGCACGGTCTGGGGAATTATGGGCGCACTAACCAGCATCAGTAAAAGTGGCTCAGCCAGTCTGGAAGTGGTTGCCGGCCCCATCGGTGAAGCGCTTGTTGCAACAGCCGTGGGTATTGCCGTCGCGGTACCGGCGGTTATCGGATACAACTTTTTTATTCGCAGAAACAAGGTAATTTGGGCATTTCTTGATGACTTTTCTATCGATTTTGTCCATCTTGCCTTAAAAACCGCGTTCTTAATCAAACGCCAAGATTTCAGCAAGGCTGCCTCGTCACGTTCTAACGAACAAGTAACAAGAAAACCGGTTCTTAAAACGAATCATGATGAATTACAAGCGGAAGGGGCACAAATCTAATGGCTTTTAATACAAAAGATGATGGCGGCGATGATGTGATGAGTGAAATCAACGTCACACCGCTGGTTGATGTGATGCTGGTACTGTTGGTGGTTTTTATCGTAACAGCCCCTTTATTGACCCAAGCGGTACACGTTAATTTGCCAAAGACCGCCGAGACTGCGCCGCCCGAAGAAAAAGATGCGGTTTATATCAGCGTCGATGCAAAAGGTAAAGTTTTCTTGGACAAAATCGAGATTGCTATCGAAGCCTTTGAAAATGAGCTAATCACCCGTAAAGCCGCCGATCCTGAAATTGCTCTCAATCTTAACGCCGATGATGCCGTTCAATACGGCACCGTTGCCAAAGTGATGGCTTCAATAGAAAGATCAGGCATTACCAAGTTAGCGGTTCTTACGGCTCCCAAGAATTAGCGGCAGA
>JBAXXH010000370.1:0-2555 GCA_037127995.1 Methylococcaceae bacterium
GAAACATGCGCAACATTTAACAGCTTAAGCGTAACCTCATGGGCTGTTTCAGGGTCAAGTGAAAATAATAGCGGGCGTAATAAAGGATAAAGGTTCATAAGTTTGCCGTTAGGTAGTTATAGTTGGCGTGGCGTGATTTTACATGCCTCAAGTTAAAGCATTTCACCATGAAGGCATAAAGGGCACGAAGAAAAACCAAGTAAAAACTTTGTGTTCTTCGTGTCTTCGCGGTTAATTAATTAATCAATCCGAGGCCGGTCGGGGTTTGCAACCCCGATCGAAACGCTTGAAGATTTTAATAGATTTCAAACGCAAGTGACAGGGCTGCAACCCACGTCACGCTTCAGTACCGATAAACACAAATCTTATAAATAGCTTAAAACGTTCAAGCCGTCATCCCGGCAGGGATTCACGCCAGGTTATCCTGCCTGTCGCCCTACGGGTAAATGCAAATCTGTTACAGACAGATTTATGCCGGAATCCAGTGGCCATGGATGGCATTCGTAAAGCATCAATTGACTGATATTTATACTCGATTTTATTGGGTTCTATGTCATATCGATGAGTACATCCTTGTACTCTGGATTCCTGCAGTCCCTGCCGGAATGACAGCTCTAGGACTGGTGTTAATATTAACTTATCATCTTACAATCCGAGGCCGGTCGGGGTTTGCAATCCCGCTCGAAACGTTTGAAGCCTTTAATAGATTTCAAACGTGAGTGACGGGGTTGCAAACCCCGTCACGCTTCGGAAGTATTTCGCCACGAAGACACGAAGAAAAACCAAAGTAAAAACTTCGTGTTCTTCGTGTCTTCTTGGTGAATCAATCAATCAATCTACTTAATTTATAAGGCTCAGGGGCTACGGCTGTGGGGCGATTTAAAATCAGGTCGACCATGAGTTGCGCAGAGGCGGGACCCATGACCAGGCCATTTCTAAAGTGGCCGGCATTAATACTTAAGTTGCTGATTTCAGCATGTTTGTCGATATACGGTATGCCATGTTCAGTGCCGGGTCTTAAGCCTGCCCAATGATGAATAAGCGGGGCCTTTTTAAGTGCCGGCAGTAATGTTAAAGCAAACTCCGTCAGCCTGTCTTTGGCGGCTGTTGTGGTATTTTTATTAAAATTATCCTGCTCTACCGTACTGCCTGCAAGTATTTTTCCGTCACGGCGAGGAATCAGATATTGATCTTCGTCCAGCACCATCGTGCGCAACAGGTTCGGCGTGCCATCAAATAACAACATTTGGCCTTTAACGGGGGCAATTTTCGGGGCATTATCCAGCATTTCAGGAAAAAGCGTTTGAAATAATTGGCCCGTCCAGGCACCGGCAGAAATAATTAACTGGTTAACCGGCAGCGAGCCCGTTGTGGTATTGATGCCGATAATCCGGTTTTGCGTCAACGTAATGCCGGTTAACTCGCAATGCTCTGTTAAGGTTACGCCCTTGTTAACCAGGTCTTGTATTAATGATTTAACCAGTCGGGGATTACGGGCTTGGGCAATCCCGGATAACCAAAGCGGATTATCCGGCTTGGTCACAAGATCGTTAAAAAAGTCCGCACCCGGAGTTTGAAAGGCGATGTGGTTGGCATTACACCAGTTAAGTGCCGCAGTAATATCAGGGTTTTTAGTGATTAATAAGCCGCAGGGTGTCCATTCCGGGTCTTTTTGGGTGTCGCTAATCAGTTGCGCGGCTAAAGCGGGATACAAAGACAAACTTTGTACGGTCAGGCGCGTAATTGCGTCCGCTTGTCGCCAGGGATAAAGCGGCAGCAAAATACCGCCACCGGCCCAGGACGATTCCTGTCCCAAGCGATTTTTTTCGATAACTGTCACCGTAGCGCCGGCATTAATAAATTCTCTGGCAGTCAGCAGGCCGATAACGCCGCCGCCAATAATGGTAATATCTGGGGTTATAATCATGGATGTGGGTAAGGAGCTTAAGCCAATTTTATAAAAAGTGAACGTCTAAATAACTAACCATTATACGGCTTACTTATTTGCGCAGGTTTGTGTTGTCTGCCTTGCTCCATAAAGTCATCAGATAGTTCCGATAGAAATCTAAAAACTGCATCGGCTTTTTGTTCGGCTGGTTGCTCATCAGATAATAAAATAACTTTGGCATGTCTGCCTTCCCGGTTGTGATAGTTTTTAGGGATTTCAAGATGTCCATTATGTAGTATTGACTCAAATTCTATTGCTTGCATGGTTTACCTCGCTATAAATTATGTAAGTGAAAAGTTTACTCATATTTTGTTTTAGGCGATATCCAAGAATGAATATACCCAAGTGGCGCAGGATTTTTATTTATTTTCAAGGCGGAAAAATAGGCGCGTAGCTGGCTACGTAACTATTTTGACAACGCAGAAAATAAATAAAAAGACCAGTGAATTGGGTATATTCTTCGCAGGAAATCGCCTTATCACGGCAAGCACAGAGAATACACTGATATAAATAATCATTCTTCTTTATGTCGATCATAGTGGGTGGATAAATAATAAAAAATACTGATAAACACAAATCTTATAAGTAGCTGAAAACGCTCAAGCCG
>JBAXXH010000371.1:0-2528 GCA_037127995.1 Methylococcaceae bacterium
TTCATCCAGGCTTCAAGTCGAATAGCCATGTCTGCGCTGATCGCTGCCCGACCGTTGACAACACGGGACAAGGTAATACGCGACACACCCAGTTGAATAGCGGCTTCGGTTATACTGATACCCAGTTCCGGCAATACATCTTCTTTTAAAATACTGCCCGGATGGGGCGGGTTAAACATTGTCATTTTACGCACCTGTTAGTGATAGTCTTGATAATCAACCAAGATGGCATCTTCGCCTTCAAAGGTGAAGGTAAGGCGCCAGTTGCCGTTTACTTTTACTGCCCAATGGTTGGTTAGTTCACCTTTTAACGGGTGCAGTTTCCAGCCGGTAATATTCATTTCTTGTGGGGCTTTGGCGGCATTCAGTAATTGCAATTGCCGGCCCAGTTTCGCCTCATGCTCGGCTGCTATGCCGGCTTTGGAACCGGTTTCAAAGAATTGTTGAAGGCCTTTATGGCGAAAGCTTTTAATCATGCCTAAGTGTATCTCTATGCTTTACACTTTACAAATGATTTATTTAACGTCCGGTCAATTTAGAAGTATGGTTATTTTATTGTTGCTCATGGATTAGGAGCAGCGAGGTGAAGACGGAAAACAAGGGCAGTGTTTTTCTGCGCTTGTTTTCCTGCTTTGCTTTATTAACCGTAACGCCTCGTTAAAGGTGTAAAACCATGCAGCACGGCTGTTTGTGCTTGCTGGTTTTATGCCGACATAGATAAGGCTGTTATTGCTTTTAGGATTGAATCCAGGTGATCGCGCTGTTGGGGCTGTCCGGGTTTAATTTGGTTAAGATCCGGCTTTTAAAAACTTAAAACCTAATGAAAAACGGGTTGGCGTAGCGTCCCGTTTTTCATTGTCCGAAACGGCGAAGCCATGGTTTTTAAAGCTGGAATTATTGAGGCGGGGCGCGTTCTTTTGCGCCTCGCGTCGATAATTCCAGTGCTCTTGGGTGTTTGTCCGGGTGGTGGGTTTTTCCCCGGCGGCGCTGCTTTTTGCGCGGCCGGGGGAAAGCCAGGCTGTTGTTTGGATTTAAGGGATTGATTAATTTTTGGACAATTTGAAACGAAGCCACGTAGCTTCTGGGCTACAGACTGTAAAACGGTTTTAAAATACAGTGTTATCCACAACTAAAGTGGATAACTTTAAGTTGAGTCCAGCCTAATTTAACCAGCGCGTAAGCGCCATACCGCCGCCCCTTGCCGACACCAAAAAGCCCCCTGCTTTATGCACGCCAAGCGCCACTAACGTTAAGCCGACACTGCCAGTTACCGGACGGCCAAGGGGGGCTTTTTTGGCGGGTGGGGGAGGAGGCGGGTTGCACGCAGTGCCACCAGGCCCGCCGCGAAGCAGGGCCGTGGCCGGCGAGAGCAAGGCCACTGAGACAGTCGCGGTGGCGACAAGCCAGGCAGCGACTAAAAACAGGGGCAGTGCTTTTCTGCCGCTGTTTTGCCCGTCACATCAACTCAGTGCGTAGCCACCCTGGAAGTGTAAAACCAGGCAGCACGCTTTTTTGTGCTGGTTGGTTTTATGCTGACTTAGATTGGGCTTTTAATCTCGGGGTGTGAGGTGTCTGAGTTTTAGCCAATCAGGCGGGAAGTCGAGGACATCTTTGCAGTTAAAGGGCAAGCGGCCGTAACTCAGGATCAGACTGGGCTCCAGGGTTTGTTGCAGTTTGGCGAAGCCCTGGATAAACAGCTGTTTGGTGCGCTGATCGCGGAGGTCTGGAACGCTGATAGCCACGGGGCTATTGGGTTCTATGCCTAAAAAGCAGAACTCGAAAGACGCTGCGGTTGACCAGCTGACGGGGGGATGACGGCGATGCCGTGGCGTTGCCAATAGCAACCTATCCAGCGTGAGCGGTAGGTGTTGTAGGTTTGTGCCGCAAGGGGCCAATCGGTGTACAGCGAAAAGTCGGGTGTTAAGGCACCCCAAAAGCGGCCGACTCGGGTAAGTCCTGTTTGGGGGCGTAGCCACACCGATTCAAAACGGAAATCGTCCAGAAAAAAATGGGCAATGGTTTTGCTGATTTTGTCGCTGGAATTGTCTCTTACATTGTAGGCAGCAAGATTGATGTCCCTTGGCAAAGGATGGCTAAAGGGTTCAAGGTTTGGGATACCCAAGGCATTATCTGAATAGAACTTCAAGCCGCTATGGCAGGTATCCCATGAACCCGGTCGCCGTTGTCTTCTTTTGGGTTGGGTGTGTGCCATTGCTTTAACCTTGGGTCTTTACGTAGTTGTTGATATAGGCAAATCGTAAAGGATATAGATCTTGAAAAGTGAATTTATCTTGCAGGTATAAAGCGAGTGAGTCTTGAAAGTCCTCGGCCATCGTAAAAGGCGGGGGCGCACTGGGAGACGGTTCGCTGCTGTCGAAAACGGACTGATACGTGGGGAAAGGCAACGGTTTGTTTTGCGCCAACAGCCCTTTCATTATGGCGTCAGCCACTACCTGCGCAACGGTATCAAGGGTCAGACACCCAGATCTCTAGGATTTTAAGTCGACCCCACTTTGAATACCATGCGT
>JBAXXH010000372.1:0-2522 GCA_037127995.1 Methylococcaceae bacterium
CCTGAAGCGGCAATTTTATAAGTTGCTCAAGTTATTTCGTGCTCGTTCCTAAGCGTCTGAGTGGAGCGGAAAGCACACAACGTAACAAACCGGCACAACACCGAAGAAGCAGCGCCGGTTTGGACTGTCCGATTGAGTGACTTGTTAGTTATCGATATTCCTACTTAACCAGTTCAATTTCACCAGGCCTCCACGTCTTGTCGAACCATGGCTCAATTGGTCCGTACAACCGCAGAATCATAAACCAGCCTTTGCCATGAGCAGTCTGCACCCAATTGCCTTCCTTCCCGTCCGGAGCTTTTGGACCAAAATAGACATCAACCGAGCCATCCTTGTTGACGACAATACCTTTGTTCTGGCTGCTGACGCTGGGGAATTGCTGGTCGGTCTGGATCATCGAGCGCGTCTGATTGTCATAGACGATAACTGACCAGAAGTCTTTCACCGGAACATTAGGAGGCAGGTGCAGCTTGTAGTTCTTCCCGCCATCGAAGGGATTGCCATTCGCGTCCTGTGCGCTCCAAGGATATTGAGAACCTTTGCCGACCATTTTCTCCGCCATCGCTGGGGTAACTCCAGTGGCAAAGTAGTAATAGAAGGCAGCCCCATCCAGATTCGCTACGCCAGGTGATTTTTCGAACTTGTAGCCACCGAAGAAGGGTAGACGCCACTGGCTATCTGGATAGAAGAAGGCCTCTTTATCGCGAATTCTAAAAGCGATTGCTCGCGCGGTCACGCTGCCAATGTTCGCGGCGTCGGTCAGAATCTTTTTCATCCGCGCATCGGGATTGAACGGCTTGCCTTTCTCAATGCCGATCGAGGCAAACAAACCGAGTGTAGTGGAGTCGCTTCCTTCGCTGGGCTCTTCCTGAATAGCTTCGTTCAACAGACTCCAGAATGCGTAGTCGGCAGGCGGGACAAAGTTAGAAGGAATGCCTGAGGCATTAACGAACTTCATCTCGGGAGGATTAGCCGCATCGGAGAGCTGATAGATCTTCAGATACTTCTTGACTGCCGCAACGCCGGGTTTGGTCGAGCCATCGACGAGAAAGGAGCGAAAGGGCATCCAGTTGCCGTAGGTACTCGGCCGTACAACGAAATAACCCTCGGGCACTTCACCGGCATAACCGGGAGGCAGAATCAGATACTTGCCGCCTTTGCCTTTGTCGGCACCCGTGATACCGATGTCGGCAACCCATTTATACCAGAAGTCATCAATACCACCCAGCACCATGGGTGGAATCTCTACAACCAATGGTCCCTTTTTCGTATCAAGCCAAATGAAGCTATAGATGGTGTTGTCATTCGCCGTAAGTTCTACGGTTTTCGAATCGACGAGGTCTTCCCAGATTACATCTGTCTGATTTACCGGTCCAAACTCACGGAGTGTGGCACGCATACCGACCTGGTTCACTATCGGGATAGCCAGCAAATAGGCCTGCAACGCCCGTGAAGCATCCAGGTTGTCGTAAACTTTCTGCGTAGTCGCGTCATCGGGGTAGCCGTAGTTCAGCTTTAAGTTGCCGATGGATGTCTCGACCTTGTCCGGCACTGCGACACCGGGCGCAATAAGTGTGGTCATTTTCATCTGCTGTGGGTTTTTTGCGTATATAGAGGTTGCCCATAACAAACAAGGCAGAGTCGCTGTAAGAAGGTATTTTGTGAAGCCGCTTTTCATTTATTTCCCCTTTCTTTTGCAATTTAATTGAGTGTGATATCCCAGCTAACTAACAAGTTATAAGCTGGGTCTCGTTAACATACATCATTTTAACCTTGATTGATAAAAACACTTTTTAACGGTAAATAATCTAAAAAGTGTAACATGTCAATGCGCGTAAAAAACAGTCGTATAGGTTCATTCAAGGAATTTAACCTGTCAGAGTTAATAGCCTACTTATTTATAGTGGCCATGATTTTCTTGATTATGGCTCTGCTTAATTTCATTTGTAAGATTTACCTGGCAACAGCACCTGTCCGTGGTGGACCATAAATCAAAACTTGTCACGCAAAAAAGAAGAATATTGTTGATCCTTGCAAATGTTCATACTGCTTACTTTTATTGACTTACTGAAGGCGCTATTTCCCGATTAATAAAAGCGCTTTATGAAGCGGGGCGCTTGACACTTTGATAGTTCCCTCCAAGGGTTGATTCAATTCCAGGATAAGGAAAATAGCGCCGGACATCGATATCGCACAGATTAATAATGCCGACATTGCCGTCCGGTTTCGAGGAGCTAATAGGCCAAATTGGGCGAACAGGACGGTGAGCCAGAAGGTGAGTACCACAAGAAATGCTCCCGGCAGGTTAGTCTGGGACTGTTCGATTACCATCCATCGTGATTGCATGATGTCATCAATTAATTGCAAGGCCTGAGTTTGAAGATATTTTTGGGAGTCATTCTTTGGCGAGAGTTCACGAATCTTGTCATAAACATCAGCCATCTCGGTTTCACTTTCCATCTTCGCCAAATCCGCCCCATGCTTGCTTTCGTTAGGCCAGATGCGCTCGATTCCGGAGGCAA
>JBAXXH010000373.1:0-2510 GCA_037127995.1 Methylococcaceae bacterium
GGAACGACAGGAGATGAAAAAGTTCAAGCTGGTAAACATGATTGGGCATTATTTTTAACCACGGACACCGCCTTAAGCCCCGCTCGGATCCTGGAGATTTATGCGTTGCGCTGGAGCATTGAAGTTTACTTTAAAGAAGGCAAACAACATCTTGGTTTGCTGAAAGAACAAACCATTCATTTTGCTTCCCATATTGCTTCTATCCACCTGACGGCTATTCGTTATTGTATGTTGGTCTTCGCGAAACTGGAAACCCCTGGATTGCAAGTCAGCGCGGTGAGAAACCAAATGGTAGATGGGCTGCTCAATTTAAGCTTTGCAAAACGTCTATGGGCGTTATTTAAAGAGCTGATCAATCATGGGTTATCAGGTATTCAGGCGCAACTGGGCTGTTCTGTTGATTTTGTGATGTCGGCCATTGAAGAAACCATAAACAATTTCCTTATGCAAGCGTTGCAGTTAGATACTTTTACTTTGCGGTTAGAGGCTGTAGATGAGGGTGATTGACGGTTTTTTAGACGGATTTGAACTCCGAAACTTGAGTTATAACATGAATAAACATAACGCTATTCCAAAGGTTCAATTTTAGACAACGGCTTTCTGTCAATAGCGGCTTGCCAGTTAGCCATTAATTCTTCTTGGTGAAGCACATACCAATCAAGAACAGCGTTTAATGCTCTTCTTGGAAACCTGCCAGTAACAACTCCCGTTCTAATATCTACAGTAATTTCGTATTCGCCATATTCTGTGTGAAAATGCAGTGGAGCGTGTTCACGAAGATACATACGTATGATTATTCCAAGAAAGCGACTAATTTCAGGTGTTTTTTCATTCAAAAACAGTCGCTTATAAAAATCAATCGAGTCTGACCCAATGTCATTAAGTTAAGCATACAACTGGAGTAAAACCGCTTTAGCTGTTTTTACAGGCAATAGCTGAAGCTATTGCACTCCAGTTTTTTAAACAACTTGCGCTTAACTTAATGACATTGGAGTCGACCCCATTGATTCAGTTATTATTTTAACGCGAAAATGTCGGGCACGAAAAGCATGTGCCCGACCTGGCTAAGGTTTCATAGTCATGTTGGGCAACCTCTTTTCGTTGCCCAACATTCAACGGTCAAAATCAGAATATCGAGAGATTTATTCAATGCCATTCGTGCGTTTTAACGCGAAAATGTCGGGCACGAAAAGTATGTGCCCGACCTGGCTTTTAGGCCACCTGTTTCGTAGGGTTATGTGAGCGGTGGGCAGGTGATCCATACAACATCCCCTCAATGCTTATGTCTTCATCTATATCAGGCCAATGGACACCTTGACCATCACCGATAATTTCAAAATTTTGCCGCTGTTTTTCGGTGGCTTCCGATAAACGCCATGACCAGATTAAGGGAACGCTTATTGTGCGTCCATCCACCAGGTAGGCAATAATTTCGTCCTCAGTAACTTTAATGGTCAGTAATCGAGGTTCTATGCTATTAACCACAGTGCTCATGCCAAGCCTCCACAATTTTTGGTAAATTATTTTTAATAAGTTTCTGGATGTCGCTTAGTTCTTTTGGTGAAAAGCCACAGTTCTTTGCAAGACAAAGGGGTTCAAGCCAAAACTTACAGGTTATTTTATCGCGTTGTACGTGAATATGTTTCGGCTCTCCGCAATCGAAACTGTAAAAAAATAATCGGTAAGTTCCAGGAATATTTTTGATACTTGGCATAACTACCATCACCCCGTTTTATAAAATTAATTTCAGCTTATTGCTTTACGCCTTATCGAATTTTGACAGCACTGTTAGGCAGGATGTGCGTATATGCCGACAAAGACGGCGGGCAGAAAAGCACTGCCCACACTACCTGGCTTGGATGTTAAGTAAACATTTGGTGTATGACGCTTCGCTTATACACCCTGCACGCTAATTTCATGCATTTTTTCATTTAAAAACAGTTTGTTATCAAAATCAATCGAGTCTGACCCCATTGATTTTGACCCCATTGATTTTTTGACAGCAACTTACCATTGGATTGCCAATAACCTATGGATTGATAGTCATGTTGGGCAACAGCTTTTCGTTGCCCAACATTCAACGGTCAAAATCAGAATATCGAGAGATTTCTTCAATGCCATTCGTGCGTTTTAACGCGAAAATGTCGGGCACGAAAAGCAGTACCTGGCTTGCCTGGCCGCACTGACCCCAGTTGTTCCGCAGTTATTTAACTGCGCTCTGGTTTAGCGCCATGTTAGGCTTGAACTTCAACGAAGGAACTTGCAGAATGTGGTAGCGGAATATATTGGCCTTCTTCTTTAAGCCCTTCAATGTGGAACTCGATAGCCTCTTGAATAAGTTGCAGAACCTCTTGCGATGATTCGCCTACAGCTATGCAACCGGGGAGGTCAGGGACATAGGCACCAAAGCTTGTTGGGCCTTCCTCAATAACAACCATATAACGCATATAAACCTCTACTACTTAGTGCTTGAACGGAATTAAATTAATTAATATAAAACAATGAGTTGT
>JBAXXH010000374.1:0-2488 GCA_037127995.1 Methylococcaceae bacterium
TTTTGAGTTAGACCAACAGCGTCATTAACCGCAACGCTGAGGTGGGCTGCCACCGCGTTAGCGGTTTAGTTCAACGACCCTTATGACCAGTGTCTTTTTATGCACAGTGGCTTGGTGGTAAATGACTGTTAGTCTTTAGCTGTGGGGCATGAGCATGGCACCTCGATTGAAAAGCTGGACATAATTTTTATAGTCGCCTGAAGTGGACATTCCTTGATCCATTTCTGGAAACAGTCATAATCTCAAAAATTCACCTTGCCATAACCCTCAGGATTGGCTACGCGACAGTCCATGCTTTACGTCATGGTCTATTTCGACCATCTGATCCAGCGCCGATATTCTGAAAGCCACGTATATGCTCGTCGAAGTCGAATTGGCGATAAAAGAACAGGCTCTGGTCAGGCTTCAAGAAGTCGGTACAAGGCATTCCGATATCATGCTTCAGTTTTTGAAAACGCTGTAATTATGCAAAGCTCGCGAGCGTGATTGATGCTTCTAACCCAAGATACATCTCGCTCGCGACAAAGCACTGTGCATTAAAAGACACTGGTCATAATGGCCGACTGCCGACGACCAGAAAACAAAAATTTGTTCGTTGCGATTGTCTGATTTGATATGATTTTAAAGGGTTTTATGAGTAAAAATATCCACTTATAATTGTAAAATAAAAGATGCCCGTGCTCAAATAATCGCAGAAGATGTAGTAACAGTTTATTTTTTTGGCTCTGTGTACGTTATGCAATCATATCTATAAAAGTACAGTAACTGTAACGAACCGATAACATAAATCACACGAACCGATTACATCCGTTTTTCGGGACCACATTAGCCGAGAATGGTTAGAACACATCTGATTGACTGATAGCACGGTTCGACATACTCATTTCTTAATTGGTAAATCGAACGCTGTTTTAAGAGCCAGTATTCTGCACTGAAAAATAGGCTTATTTCTACGAAAAATAACTTTGCTTCCGGTGTTCGACAAATCTATCGTCTTGTCGAACCAATAAATTTATTGAAATAACGTGGCAGTGGTTATTAAAAGTCGTCAAATTGACGTACAATATTAACCAATATGATAAACATGACCCATGAGGTTCCGCCATGCCCAGCAATAAAGTGCAGTTAGCACAAAAAACAGTACACAAAGAAAGACTCGGTTTTCGTTTGGATGAACAGACGAAGGACTTGATCGAACGCGCCGCTCTCCTGGAATCACGAAAACTGACTGACTTTTGTATAGCGGCACTTACCGATGCTGCACGACGAACTATTGCCGAACATGAAGCACTTATACTTTCCGATCTTGACCGAAAGGTATTTTTCGATACGCTCATGAGCCCGCCGCAAGCAAGTGAACGACTTGTTCGCGCACTGGCCGAGCACAAACGGCGGATCATTTCATAAATGCCTGAGACACTATCGCCAGACTTAAAAATCGAACCATTCGGCCCTCTCCACAATCGTGCCGGTTTTACCTGCGGCGTCGAAAGCCTGGATCGTTATTTCAAAACTCAAGCCAGTCAGGATGTCAAGCGCAAAATCAATGTCGTATTTGTTCTCTTTGATCCGAGAGAGCCGGCTGAAGTACTCGGTTACTACACCTTGTGTGCAACCGCGCTCGCGCAAGGAGACGTACCGGCGGGTGCCCGCAAGCACATCACACGCTATCCTTTGGTCAGTGCAACCCTTCTAGGCCGTCTGGCCGTCGTAGGCTATCAACAAAGACAGGGGTTGGGCGCATTATTGCTCGCAGATGCGGTGAAGCGAGCTTACGCGAGTGCAAGTTCTGTTGGATCTTCCATGCTCATCGTAGATGCCATCAGCGAGCAGGCTGCTAGCTTCTACGAGGCTAACGGTTTCGTTCGCTTAGCAGACTCTCTTCGACTGATATTGCCAATGCAAGCGATTGCAAAGATGGTGGAGTCATAATCGCCAATAGTGCCCATTTCTGAGCCTAAGCTATTCCACGAGGCCGCTTTGCCTTGCCAACCCACGGCGCTATTCTCAGTTAATGTGATCCCGAAAAATGGAGGTAATCGGTTCCTGTGATTTATGTTATCGGGCCGCTACAGATATTGCAGTAACACAGGAAAGCTAAACCATTGAGTCAATTTCGAAGTAGTGAACGTCAACTAACGCCCCCTATGTTCCCGCTAGTCCAAATAGGATGACTGCGCACGCCGTAACGGATTTTGACGGTAATAAAGTTGCAGTTGCTGATAAACGTCAGCAAAGTGAGTATGCAGAATTTCTGGTTCACTGAAAAAGTATTCGCTGATTACCGCAAAAAATTCAGCAGGGCTGGTTGCAGCATAAGGATTTATACAGACGCGATGGCGATGTTCAATGCGTTGTACCAGGCTTTCATAAGCGGCACCGAGCGAAATTGACCACTCGGTTACAGCCATGCTCTGATGCAACGGTGGGAAACCGTCGGCGGGTCCATTCAGCATATCCAGCTTATGGGCAATTTCATGGATTACCA
>JBAXXH010000375.1:0-2461 GCA_037127995.1 Methylococcaceae bacterium
ACCCGCTTTGAGCGGTTCACATTTTCAAGCCTCCGGCTTTGCCGGAGGTTTTTGACTTATTCGAGCAAAGCTTGCAGAAACGGCAAACGTAAGCGCGACTAAAGGCAGAATAACAGTGGGCGGCGCTATAGGGGCAAAAGTTGAGGACAACATAACCACACCAAGACCTAACATTAACGCGTCTTCGCCCCTCTCTACATCCCGATCAATACTTTTTAAAATATCTGCGATAGCATTTTCAAACGGATGGTTTAAATAACCTTTATTTTTTATCATAGCAATCAATTCACTTCTGGATATACTTTAGTTTATATATCCTCGCACTAAAAAATGTCAAGTTTACGAAGGAATAATGATGGGATAAAAAACCACAAGATTAAAATTGGATTACTTTTGTTTTTAGTTTGTTTGACTTTTTTTTATTTTATATCCTAAAAATACCAAACATAACCCCACAATCCATGAAGTAGGTGGAACTGTCGTGCAAGTGCTTTAGCTATTGCCTGTAATAAAACTTAAAAAAGCTAAAGCTTTTTTACTCCAATTAAAGTGGATACCAATGGCATCAAATTATTTAATTCCCCTGCCCCATTGCCCGGCATAAAAGCGTTCACTCAAGGGCATCCGCGAACGGACGGCTAATTCGGCTTCTTTAAAATCATTATCAAGCACATCAACATCAGCCTGATAACCTACTGCAAGCATCGCCATAGGCTTGCAATCAGCTGGTAAATTAAAAACTTCGCGGGCTTTTTCGGCATCAAAGCCGCCCATTTGATGCGCAATCAATCCCAATGCAGTGGCCTGCAAGCATAAGTTGACGCTGGCTGCACCGGTGTCATACATCGCCCAGCGATTAGGTTGACCGTTATGATTAAAGTTTTCCATCGCAACGGCGAGTATTAACACCTGCGCATTTCTGGCCCACAGCCGGTTTTTTTCAACCACACTGGCCAAGGCATTTTCCCAACCGGTTTCATCGGTAGCTTTATCACACACAACAAAACGCCAAGGTTGATCATTAAAACAAGACGGTGCCCAACGTGCGGCTTCCAGCAGCGCCAGTAAATCGTCATGGCTCATGCATTTGTCAGAGTCAAAAGCTCTGGGGCTCCAACGTTTTTCAATAATATCGTGGATTTTTACTTGAGTTGTTGCGGGTTTGTGTTGCATGTTAAGCTCCTTAATTTGATTGGATAAAACCGGTTTATAATGTCAACACGCCGTTTTGGTAATCACGAAATGCCTGTTCAATTTCTTTGATGCTGTTCATGACAAACGGGCCTGATTGCACTACCGATTCTTTTAACGGTAACGCCGCCAATACCAAAAATCGGGCAGATTGATCTTGTGTTGCGAGTTGCAGGTTATCGCCGTTAATTAACTGCCCCAATTGCCCTGCCTTCAAAACCCTATCGGATACTCCGGTAGTCAGTTCGCCTTTGTAAACATAAACCAACACGGTCTGTTGCTCACCAACCTGTATTTCAAGCTGTTGTTGCGGGCTTAACAAGACATCGAAATATAACGGTTGTGTTGTCACGCCCGTTACCGGCCCGGCTATTTTTTGGGTGTCGGTTCTATATTCACCGGCGATAACTTTAATATATCCACCCTCTGCCAAAGCAATCTTCGGGATTTTTTCGGCAGTAAATTCTTGATAATGCGGTGGCTTCATTTTTTCGTTGGCGGGCAGGTTTATCCATAACTGAAAGCCGTGTAGCAAACCATTTTCCTGCTCCGGCATTTCAGAATGAATAATGCCATGCGCGGCTGTCATCCATTGCACATCACCGGCACGCAAATGTCCTTCATTACCCAAATGATCGCGGTGCAACATGGCACCTTCCAACATATATGTCAAGGTTTCAAAACCACGATGCGGATGATCAGGAAAACCGCCGACATAATCTACCGGCTCATCAGAGCCAAATTCATCCAGCAAGATAAAAGGATCAAAAGCGTTTTTTTGCTGCTGACTGACAATGCGTTTTAATTTAACGCTGGTGCCATCTGTGGTAGCTTGCCCGGTTAAAACCGCCGCAAGCTGCCGTGTTTGCTTGGTCATTGTTAATCTCCCATCATTTAGTTTCGATCAGAATAATGCATAGGGCAATTTGCTCGCGGAAATTATCTACTACGTGGGATCGGGTTTGCAACCCGATCCCTAATATTTTAAAACAATGTCAATCTACGCTACCATTAATATAGCTTGGCAGAAACGTTGCAAATGGATTGTAGTTATTCACCTCCCCCTTTGAAAAAGAGGGGATTGAGGGGGATTTATCTAAAAAAATCTCCCCTAACCCCCTCTTTTTCAAAGGGGGAACTGAATGATTACAATGGATTTGCAAAACCCGTTCTTGTAACGACCTGAGATATTTGGCATAGTCTAAACAAAAAAATAGGGCACCCTTCATTTTCCAGTTTACAGTTTAAAAAAAGCCTCTTAAGTGTTGTG
>JBAXXH010000376.1:0-2455 GCA_037127995.1 Methylococcaceae bacterium
CACCTAAGTCCTTGTTTTATTTGGTGGCGATAGGTGGACTTGAACCACCGACCCCGGGGTTATGAATCCCGTGCTCTAACCAGCTGAGCTACATCGCCATTTTTACAGTTCTTCGTAAAGAATCGGAATTATAAATACCTGACGTTACTTTGTCAAACGTTGAATCGAAAATGAACAACATCGCCATCTTTAACGATGTAATCTTTACCTTCAAGTCGCCATTTTCCGGCATCTTTTGCGCCCTGTTCGCCTTTATAGGTAATAAAGTCCTGATATGAAATAACTTCAGCGCGAATGAAGCCTTTTTCAAAATCACTATGAATAACACCGGCAGCTTGTGGTGCGGATGCTCCAACGGGGATAGTCCAAGCTCTGACTTCTTTTACGCCGGCTGTAAAATAGGTGGCAAGATTCAGTAAAGCATAGCCCGCCCTAACGACCCTGTTTAAACCGGGCTCTTCCAGTCCCAAGTCATCCAGAAACTCTTTCTTTTCTTCTTCATCCAACTGGGCTATTTCAGATTCTATGGCGGCGCAGATAGGTACAACCACTGCCCCTTCTTTTTCAGCAAGAGCCAGTACTTTATCCAGCAGGGAATTATTTTCAAAACCATCGTCTTGGACGTTGGCTATATACATGGTCGGCTTAAGCGTCAATAAACAAAGATCTTTAATGAAGACTATTTCGTCTTCGGTTAAAGGCAATGTGCGTGCGGGTTCGCCTGCATTCAATTGATTTAAAACCCGCTCTAAAACCAGTTTTTTTACCAATTCGTCTTTATTGCCGGTTCTGGCAATTTTACTTGCTCGTATTAACGCTTTTTCAACCGATGCCATATCAGCAAGCGCCAATTCAGTGTTAATGACTTCAATATCTGAAATGGGATCAATTTTTCCTGCAACATGAACCACGTTATCATCTTGAAAGCAGCGTACCACATGAGCAATCGCATCGGTTTCGCGAATATTCGCCAAAAACTTGTTACCCAAGCCTTCCCCTTTTGAGGCACCCGCGACCAGTCCTGCTATATCAACAAATTCGATGGTGGTAGGCAATACACGCTCTGGCTTTACAATTTCTGCCAGTTTTTCCATTCTAAAATCGGGCACCGGCACAACGCCGACATTGGGATCAATTGTGCAGAACGGGTAATTTTCAGCGGCAATTTTTGCTTTGGTTAAGGCATTAAACAGGGTCGATTTACCTACGTTGGGTAAGCCAACAATTCCACAATACAGCGCCATAGAGTTCTCTTGAGAGTTTTATATTAAAAAGTAAGTTTACAGGGTCAGCAAGATTATCAAGCTGCCACATTGCGGTAATTATACTAGCTATCGCCTTCCAAAGGTCTGGAAGTTTTTATATTTTTATTCATGGCCTTCCTGATAAAAATAAAAACAAGTACTTTTTATTAGGTCTAAAAACATTTTTTAAGTGCTTAATTTGTAATTATTTAGTCCTTCTCTTTTAAAAAAGGATGGACTAAATAATTACAAATACTCTGTAGTATTGCTACGACTTAACAAGGCCTATGTTATTATGTTAAGAATTATTTACTCATTATTTCAATTGCAAACATAAACAGAGTTGCAGTTAAAGCAATATATCAACGACATTAAACATTTTTATGGAAGAACTATTCATCGGTTGGCTTAAGGAATACGGTTACGTTATTTTGTTCCTGTGGAGCATAGTAGAAGGAGAAATGGGGCTTATCATGGGCGGCATAATGTCCCATACAGGCGACATGGATTACTTCATGACGGTTTTTATAGCGGGTCTGGGTGGTTTTACCGGTGATCAAATCTATTTTTACGTTGGCCGTTTTAATAAAGGTTATATTCAACGCAAGTTGCATAAACAGCGGCGTAAATTTGCGATTGCGCATTTGCTGTTAAAAAAATACGGTTGGCCCATTATTTTTATGCAGCGCTACATGTATGGTTTGCGCACGGTTATTCCCATGTCCATTGGCATTACCAAATATTCAGCAAAAAAGTTTGCTTTTATTAATCTTATCAGTGCGTGGGTTTGGGCAGCGATTACAGTAACACCGGCTTATTATTACGGTGCAGAAATATTGGTTTTATTGGCCACTGCCAAACAACATTGGTATTTGGCACTGCCATTAGCGGGAGGCTTTGCTTATGGAATTTATGCTTATTTTCAAAAACTAGAGCGGTATTTTTTACAAAAGCGCAATGGTCGTTTTTCAAAATGATCAGCGCTTTGAATAACCGACAAGCTGTTAAAGCGCAAACAGGATTGATAATGTGCGTTAACTTATCGAGTTAAAAACAGTTACTTCTCTGCTGCATAGCAGAAAAAATGGTTACTATTTGCGCGGATAAAAAACGCTTCAAGAATTTCTTGAAGCGTCGCCCTTAAAATAATTAACAGTGGAAATAGCCATATAAACTGCTGCAAAACCGGCCAATAACAACTGCGCAGTATC
>JBAXXH010000377.1:0-2437 GCA_037127995.1 Methylococcaceae bacterium
GAAAACACATGCACTATCGCTTCTGGGGACTACTCGACTCCTGTCTCGCAGCGAAAGAGAAGCTTAATTTGGGTGATTTAAGTATTGTTCGTGACTGGGGTTGGGCACCGGAATATGTTGATGCCATGTGGCGGATTCTTCAGGCTGACGAAGCGGAAGATTATGTGATTGCAACCGGTGAAGCACATTCGTTAGAAAATTTTGTCGACCAGTCTTTCGCCTATTTTGGCCTCAACTGGACTGACCATGTCGTGCAAAATAAAGAATTTATGAGACCAAACGAAATCCCCTAGAGTCAGGGGGATCCGCAAAAAGCCTCGGAAAAGCTGGGTTGGCAGGCAACAAAACGGATGGGGGATGTCATCCAGATTTTGGCTGAATCACAGCGTACAGCAACTTGATGTGGGTAATGATTAAGGAACATGTACGAAATAATGTGACTCACAATAAATACCGCCCAATTGTTGCCTGACTCTGGACGCTGCGCTTATTCACCCTTTTTGGGCTAACGTATTAATACGTCTATCGATAAATTTGTGGAGGTCAGGCTTTGCCTGACAGTCAGGCAAAGCCTGACCTCCAGATTAACATGCATAGTCGCGTAGATCGGGTTAGCGACAGCGTAACCCGACAAATCGAAGTGTCTGTGTCGGGTTACGGCTAACGCCTAATCTACAGAGATTATTAGCATTTTTTGTGATAAAAAAAGTGTCAATTACTTTTGGGCTTCTATGAAGGATGCCAAATAACTCAGGGGCTTACTGTTTGAAATTAATTTTATCAGTGGATGCATTATCATCACCGTTGTCCGGTATTGGTCGCTATACATGGGAACTGGCAAGTCGCATTGGGCAGGTGCAAAGTGTTGAGCAGGTGCGTTATTTCCGGAACGGCGAATGGATCGATGATCCGGCCTCTTTACTTAACGGTGCTTCTTCGGGTCGTAAGCGTCATTACAAATTGCCACGCTGGGCGAAGGATTGGTATTGGCGGCAAGCCTGCCGTGGCGAGGTATTTCACGGGCCCAATTTTTTCCTGCCGCCTTATGCTGAAAACGGGGCTGTTACGGTACATGATTTGTCGGTGTTTAAGTTTCCGGAAACTCATCCAGTGGAGCGCTTAAGGGAGTTTGATAGGTTGTTTCAACGTACCTTGGATAGGGCTGCGCATTTAATTACGGTTTCTGAAACGACAAAACAAGAAATAATTGCTTACTTGGACTGGCCTGCGGAAAAAATTACTGCGATCCATAATGGCGTGTCGGCATTTTTTGCTCCACGTAATTCAGAGGCATTAATGCCTCTATTAAGTCGTTATGGTTTGCAGTATTGTGGTTATATTTTGTGTGTTTCTACTATTGAGCCGCGCAAGCGGATTGATGCGTTGCTTGATGCTTATAACCAACTGCCGGTCAGTTTGCGTGCAACCTATCCGTTGGTTTTGGTGGGCGGAAAGGGGTGGCTTAGCGAATCTCTGCACAAGCAGATTGAGAGGGGGCAACATGCCGGATGGCTGCACTATTTGGGCTATGTGCCAGAGGCTGATTTGCCCGCACTTTATGCCGGTGCGCAGCTATTTGCCTATCCCTCGATTTACGAGGGCTTTGGCTTACCGGTTATCGAGGCCATGGCCTCAGGCGTGCCGGTGCTGACATCGAATCGTTCCTGCTTGCCCGAGGTGGCCGCAGGTGCAGCCAGGTTGGTAAATCCGGATGACATTGATGCCTTAACAGCCGGGTTGGAAGAGGGATTGGTTGATTCTGCATGGCGAGAAAAAGCGATTACATGCGGACTAAAGGTTGCAGTACGCTATGATTGGGCTGAATGCGTTAAGCAAACTGCTGCTGTGTATGTTGATAAGATTTGAAATTAAATTCTCTGAAGATTAGATTGTGACAAAATATGAATTATAGGTTATAGTTTCAGCCAAGCAAATATGAGGCTGATGATAGCCGGTAATATGGCCTAAGTAGAAAATGTTTAATGCACTATCTGACTAAAATATATTCAATACCAAGCATTTCCTACGCGCGACTGAAGAGCTAGTCCTAAATGCTTTTAAGTCACAGCCATCATGGCTTCCAGAGGATCATGTTTAGCCGGACAGTTCGGACGCGTGACTGGAAAGCGAGGGCACGACAATGCAAACTTCATACCCGCACATCGACTCTCAGTGGAGGCCAAAGCCGAACGAATTATGTTAGCCCAACTGCCGGGTGTCTTGAATTTTACAAAGTTAGAGGCAGTATTAAAACATTTAGGGTCGGGTTAGATTCTGTCCCTTTGAAGGCGTTTTTAATTCAGATATCGAGGAGCCTACTATGTCTAAGTCTACTTTTATTCCCCATGCAGATCATGATTTTTTGGCCTGGATGGAACATTTTATGTATCTACTTTAAATCCCAAGGTAAAGCCAACGCTCAAATCAGCAATGGCTG
>JBAXXH010000378.1:0-2420 GCA_037127995.1 Methylococcaceae bacterium
ACAGCATAAGTTGTTGGATTCAACCGCCGGATGCGGAAAACCGCATGTCCGGTGGGAGGGATAACGGGCGCAATCCCGTTATCTCGACCCGATCGGGTTTGGAAGCTTGCGGATTTTATGAATTTGTGAGCGTTCAGCAACCGGCTTTTATTTCCAAATGCTGACAATATTGGTAAAGTCATCTGTCCAGGGTTTCATGTCAAAATATAAGGGCATTTTTTGCCAATTACCAAGACGGCTTAGGCTGAGCGGTGTTAATGTTTCCGGATTTTTTGCCATCACGACCCAGTCAGTTGCAACTACCAACGGCAATTCTTGGTGAGGCTTAAATTCTTGTATCAGTGCTGAAAAATGTAAATGCTCGGCATGAATGGATAATACTTTCTTTAAAGAGAGATGGCGGTTGGTGATATGAAAAGCCAGCAGGCCATTGGGTTTTAATTTTTTAAAATAAAGCGCCAGCGCTTCTTCCGTTAGTAAATGGGTAGGGACAGAATCTGAGCTAAACGCATCCATGACTAATAAATCAAACTTTTGATCAGGCTCTTTTTCCAGTGACAAACGGGCGTCACCCAAGCTTAGGGTGGTGTTGTAAGCGCAGCGTTTAAGGTAGCTAAAGTAGTCAGGGTTACTGGCAATGTCGATAACCAGCGGGTCGATTTCGTACAATGTCCAGTGTTGTTGCTCTTTGGCGTAACAGGCTAAAGCGCCTGCGCCCAGTCCTACTATGCCAATGTTCCAGTTTTGATTGGTGCTGTCGTATTCTTTAAACAGTTGTCCCATCGGGCCGGGGCGACTGTAATAGGTTAACGGTATTTTGGCCAGATTTTCAGGTAGGCGTTGTGCGCCGTGTTTGGTGGTGCCATGAAAAAGTTCATGATATTTTTCAGGCTGATTTTGTTCATCAGTTAAAACACTTTCTCGTACGGCAAGTACGCCAAAAAACGAACGTGCCTGATAGAGTGTATGCGATGACAGGCCGTGTACGCCCAGCGCTAAAAAAATAATCGCGCCGGTTAATAAAGCAAAAGCAACCGGTTTGGCCCTGAAGAAATAGGTTGTAATGGTTAGGGCGATTAAGCTGATGACAATGATATCAAAATACGGGAGTAAATCGTTAACGCGGATATAAAGAATCAAGCCGGTAATAATGAGCAGGGCAGGGGGTATTATTTGTAGCAGCAGGCCTTTTTTAAACGCGACCTTTGAGCCCGGACGCAGTAATAAAGCGGCAACAATCATGAGGGGGTATTCGTAAATGCCGTTAAAAATAAAGGGCGCGACAAACGTGTTAAACATGCCGCCCAACATGCCGGCAAACGACATAATCAGATAAAAAGTGGTTAAATATTGGGTGTGGGGGCGGTTTTTTGCCAGTTCGCCATGACAGACCATGACGGCAAAGAAAAAAGCCAGCAGGTGCAAGGCCAAATAGGCCCAGTAGGGCAGGTCGGCCGGGTTGATGAAGGCGTAAGCGATAAACGGCAATAATACGATGGGCTGTAGCTTGACCATGACCGGATGTATTTTGTCATTCCATTTGGAAAATACGATCACAAACGACAGTAAATAGAGGGTTAGCGGAATAATCCATAATAACGGCACAGAGGCAATGTCGGTGCTGATAAAATTGGTGAGTCCCAAGAGTAAGCTGGAGGGTACAAAAGCCAAGGCCATCCAGTGCAATTTGCGATAAAGACCCAGCGGTTCTTCTTCCGGTGCGCTGTCTTGTTCAATGACTTTATTTTGTTGTGTTTTCCAGAGTACAAAAGCGCAACCGGCTATAAGCAGACAGAGCATCAAATAACCGATGCTCCAATAAACTTTTTGATTAGCCAGGCCGATAGTCGGCTCAAGTAAAAAAGGATAGCTGAGCAAGGCAATCAGGCTGCCGGTGTTGCTGGCAGCATAGAGATAATAAGGATCATGGCTGGTGTGATGGCCAATATTGGCAAACCATTTTTGTACCAGTGGTGCCGTGGTTGATACCACGAAAAAAGGCAGGCCGATTGCCAGAAATAACGTCCATAGCAGCCAGAGTGTTGGATTGCTGTCCGTGGGTGGGGCGATATTTTCCGGTAAGGCTAAAGGTAATGCCAGAACGCTGACCAGTATAACGACTATATGTATCTGGATTTGACGATGTTGGCCAAAACGTGTAGAAATGGTGTGCGCATAAAGATAGCCCAGAAACAAAATACTTTGGTAAAACACCATGCAGGTATTCCAAACCGCTGGAGAGCCGCCCAGTAAAGGTAATAACAGCTTTCCGAACAAGGGTTGCAGAACAAACATCAGCGATGCACTGGTAAATAAGGTGCCGGCAAATAATATTATCAGGGATAAGCTGCGGTCGGTTTTTGCTTCTGAAAGGTTGCTCATTATTTTTAGTGTCGCCTTTTAGGCTTGTTATTTTAAGG
>JBAXXH010000379.1:0-2418 GCA_037127995.1 Methylococcaceae bacterium
TGCCTTTTTTTTAAACTGTACACTACTGTTGCCCCAAAATGAAGGGTGCCGGAAAGTTGGCTATTTTGCAGGGAATGACTGCCGTTGAGAAAGCGCATTTGCGTGAGCTGACGACGCTGTTTTTGCACGAAAAAAAGTTCTTTGGCGCTCAGGAACTTCAGCTGACCGATGCCATGTGTTTGATCATTGCCGCACAAGCCTGTCTTCCTGCGCTTGGGCTTGGGATTGACTGTTTGTCAGGCTGGACCGGGATTATCGTTTATCCAGGTGCGTTTCGGATTAACCGAGACGAAAGGGATGTCGCGGGTGTTGTACATCATCAGGAACAGGTGCTAATCGGCGAAGCATGGTCTCGAGGGCCGTTGATACTGTCTTGGGAGGACGTTGAGCAGGATTTGCAGGGAAAACAATCCGGTCGCAATGTAGTAATCCATGAAATTGCCCATAAGCTGGATATGCTGAATGGATCCGCCGACGGCTTCCCACCGTTGCATCAGAGCATGGCCGTAATCGAGTGGTCAATTTCGCTCGGCACAGCTTATGAAAGCTTGGTACAACGCGTTGAACATCGCCATCGCGTCTGTATAAATCCTTATGCAGCAACCAGTCCTGCTGAATTTTTTGCGGTAATCAGCGAATATTTTTTCAGTGAACCAGAAATTCTGCATACTCACTTTGCTGACGTTTATCAGCAACTGAAACTTTATTACCGTCAAAATCCGTTACGGCGGGCGCAGTCATCCTATTTGGAGTAGCGGGAACATAGGGGGTGTTACTTGACGCTCACTACTTCGAAATTGACTCAATGGTTTAGCTTTCCTGTGTTATTGCACTATCTGTAGCGGCTCGATAACATAAATCAAAGAAACCAATCGTGATCACATTAACTGAGAATAGGGCCGTGGGCACGCCACAGCGGCCTCGTAGAATGGCTTAGGCTCAGAAACGGGCACTATTGGCGATTATGACTCCACCATCTTTGCAATCGCTTGCATTGGCAATATCAGTCGAAGAGAGTCTGCTAAGCGAACGAAACCGTTAGCCTCGTAGAAGCTAGCAGCCTGCTCGCTGATGGCATCTACGATGAGCATGGAAGATCCAACAGAACTTGCACTCGCGTAAGCTCGCTTCACCGCATCTGCGAGCAATAATGCGCCCAACCCCTGTCTTTGTTGATAGCCTACGACGGCCAGACGGCCTAGAAGGGTTGCACTGACCAAAGGATAGCGTGTGATGTGCTTGCGGGCACCCGCCGGTACGTCTCCTTGCGCGAGCGCGGTTGCACACAAGGTGTAGTAACCGAGTACTTCAGCCGGCTCTCTCGGATCAAAGAGAACAAATACGACATTGATTTTGCGCTTGACATCCTGACTGGCTTGAGTTTTGAAATAACGATCCAGGCTTTCGACGCCGCAGGTAAAACCGGCACGATTGTGGAGAGGGCCGAATGGTTCGATTTTTAAGTCTGGCGATAGTGTCTCAGGCATTTATGAAATGATCCGCCGTTTGTGCTCGGCCAGTGCGCGAACAAGTCGTTCACTTGCTTGCGGCGGGCTCATGAGCGTATCGAAAAATACCTTTCGGTCAAGATCGGAAAGTATAAGTGCTTCATGTTCGGCAATAGTTCGTCGTGCAGCATCGGTAAGTGCCGCTATACAAAAGTCAGTCAGTTTTCGTGATTCCAGGAGAGCGGCGCGTTCGATCAAGTCCTTCGTCTGTTCATCCAAACGAAAACCGAGTCTTTCTTTGTGTACTGTTTTTTGTGCTAACTGCACTTTATTGTTGGGCATGGCGAAACCTCATGGGTCATGTTTATCATATTGGTCGATATTGTACGTCAATTTGACGACTTTAAATAACCACTGCCCCGTTATTTCAATAAATTTATTGGTTTGACAAGACGATCGATTTGTCGAACACCGGAAAAAAAGTTATTTTTCGTAGAAATAAGCCTATTTTCAGTACAGGATACTGGCTCTTAAAACAGCGTTCGATTTACCTAAAAAAATGAGTATGTCGAACCGTGCTATCAGTCAATCAGATATGTTCTAACCATTCTCAGCTAATGTGGTTCCGAAAAACGGATGTAATCGGTTCGTTACAGTTACTGTACTTTTATAGATATGATTGCATAACGTACACAGAGCCAAAAAAATAAACTGTTACTACATCTTCTGCGATTATTTGAGCACGGGCATCTTTTATTTTACAATTATAAGTGGATATTTTTACTCATAAAACTCTTTAAAATTATATCAAATCAGACACTCGCAACGAACAAACTTTTGTTTTCTGGTCGTCGGCAGTCGGCCATTATGACAAGTGTCTTTTTATGCACAGTGATTTGCCGCGAGCGAGATAAGGCCTGGGTTAGAAGCATCAATCCCGCTCGCGAGCTTTGCATAATTACAGCGATTT
>JBAXXH010000380.1:0-2414 GCA_037127995.1 Methylococcaceae bacterium
CCTTTATTTTAGCCAGCCATAAACTGCTGCCGTTAAAACTATACACCGGCAATAAATCACTGCGCTCTGTCGCAGAGCGGATGTTCGGCATCAGGTTGTCCAATACCAGCGGTACAGCTTGGGGGGATTCAAAGTAAGTAAGTACCATGTGCGGGAGATTAAGCTGTAATGCTTTGACATAAGTAATTCGCAGTTTGCTTTCGTCAATACCGGTTTCTATCAAGGTAAAATATTTGGCAATTGAAAAGTCCTCACAATCACCGGCTCCTTTGGATAACAGTTCGGCAGGTGTAGCCCAATAGTCGTTTTTTAGCCAGACAACAAGGTCGCTGGAAAAGGTTATATGACGATTAAAAAAATCGTTAACGTGTTCTAGCTTGTCACGTTCCGGAAGCGTTTTTCCGGTAACCATCAGTTGTTGCCAATCGATAAAGCGTTGCCTTGCCGCCAGGCCATATTTGCGCTCAATCTTATCCAGCATAACGGGTTGAAGCGGTAACCAATCTTCATTCTTATCGGGTTCTGAAAAAAAACCATGGATAACGCCAAGCCCCGCGATGACAACAATAATGAAACCGGTCAGTAGTCGATAGTTAACGGCTGGCACCGGTAATTCCTGTTGCCTTTAAAGTATAATAGTCGTTATCAGTTTGAACATTTTCAGCAAGCACAATGATGTCCAACAAGTCGCTCATTTGCTGCAAAGCCTGCACAAACTCACTTTTTTGCGGGGAAAGGCTGATCCCGTTGCCTATTTCTCTGGCAAGCCGGATAAAATCGGGGTTAAGCTTTTTTGTAACGTCAGGCGACATTGATTGGGACTCAAAACGCTTAATCATAACCCTGCCGCCCCATTGATGTATCACCTCAAAAAAATCGAGACAGATTTCCAGTTCCTTGGTAACCGCATACGCTGAAAAACTAAACACCAGTTGCCTGGTTACCAATAGGTTGTTTTTGAAGAGTTTTTCCAGCCATAGGCGAAAGCCGATATTTTTGATGGTGTCGATGGACAAGTTAACAGCAATGGCATGGGAAAGACGGGTACTGAGGATATGAGCAAGCACCTTATTGATGACGCCTTTATCAAGATCGATAATTTTGGCAAGTTTCTCGGCCATTGCAACAAAAGGCCCAATGGCGACTAATTGGCCGTTATTGTCATGCACTTGAATACAAGCTTCTTCCATGAGGAGTTGACCCGTTTGAAAGCTGGTGATTTGTCCGGCATACGACAGTGAATAGTCGGCATCGTCAATGCAGTTAAAGACTAATTCTTTCCATTCGCTAATGTCCTTGGCAAAATTATCATCGGCACGCATGTAATAACTATTTACGCCGATTAGCCTCGCCAGTTCATAAGCTTCATGAGCAGAGTCGAGTATCATTGTCGGGGTGCATACCGGATTAACAGGGGCCACACCGATATGCGCCAAATCGGTTTTTGACTGTTTTTCGCCCAGTTTCGAAAAGTCATTGCTTAACATTTTAGCGATCGATTCAATCTGTTCGCTGTTGCCGTTATTAATCAGCATTGCAAATTCGCCGCCGTAAAAACGGTAGATTTTTATGAGGGTTTCCGGATACCGTTCGGAGGCTTGTTTCAAGGTGTCGGCAAACGCTTGCAGAAGTTGGTCAATAGCGTCGTTACCTCGATCTCTAATGAGATCAGGCAAGCTATCTACCTTGATGATCATCAAATAAGCCGGACTATAAGCCATCATTAGATTCATCATATCGGTATCGAACACCGATTTTTTATAAAGCCCGCTCAAATCGTCGCGTAATAGATGCGCACCCATCTCATCCAGTTTGTTGTTAAGCGCGGTAATAGTGCTTCTTATTTTTTTCGACAGGGCATTTATCGAGACTGTGATATTTTTAACTTCAGTGATCCAGGGCAGGTTTTCTATGGTTTCAAAATGGCCTTCGCTAATGTGTAATGCACATTCATTAATTCTTTTTAAGGATGCCAATGTTATCCGCAATAACAGCATTAACAATACAATTGAAACCACAAGCGTTATTAGTGAATAGTAAAACGAAGTTTTTGCCTGTTTATAGAGCTTACTGTAAGCAAAAGAGGGGTTTATGGTCACATACACCACGCCGCTCCTCAGCCAGTTAGAACTGATTTCGCTTTTTGCCGTCATTGGGGACATCGGTAAATAATCGATAAACCAACCTGGTACGCCTTTAACGCCTTTATCATTACTCAGAGAAACCAATTCCTTGTCGTTGGCATCAACCAATCGAATGCTCTGGTAATACCCGCTATCGAAAATGGCGCTAACCTTGGTTTTAATTACCGGGTCGGCGGTATCTGTCATGTGGGGACTTAGCGATAGCCCCAACGAGGTTGCCGTATCCTGAGCGTGACCTTGCGATTCAACTTCCAGATAGGTTTTAATAGT
>JBAXXH010000381.1:0-2402 GCA_037127995.1 Methylococcaceae bacterium
TTACCGGATGCCTGCCCGACTCGACGAAATCAAAAAGCTTGCTGATGCAGTCAATAGTGTTCTACCCGATTACAATCTGACTTTCTTTGCCAACTTGTGTCTGGAAGAGTTGATAACCAACATCATTCACCACGGCCTTAAGGATGCCGTTGATCGGTTTATACAGATCCAAATAAGTCTGGCCGATGAATGGCTGGAAATTATTATCAAGGATGACGCGCCCCGCTTTGACCCTTTCATGCAAACCACTAAACCCAACCTGGAGCTCGATAGTAACGAGCGTCAAATTGGCGGACTTGGAATACACATGGTGAAGAAGCTAATGGACGATGTCCATGCTTATTATGATGGCACCGGCAATTTAATTGTGTTGCACAAAAACTTGCCTCATCACACTACGGAATAAAAACCGTCATCAACACTTTTATTCAGGTCAGCATAGCGAGTAAATATTCAGTCCCATTTCTATGAAAAAGAGGCATTATGGGCAAGCCCCTTCGAGAGTGTGTTGGTTTTTAGTTGGGGCTGACGCCGACTTACGACCCCTATGTATAGAACCGAACTATGTTAAGTTGCACCTCCATATAACGGCTCGACCCTTGTGCGACGAGACGTTGAGCCGACAGCCTCTACACATAGTTGCATTGCCTGAAGGAACTACATAATTGAATTATTTGGTGGGTATAGCGGCCCATTCTTATGTCGGGTTCTTGGAGCCTCACCAATGCCTTGTCTTTGATCACCAAGTTAGCCATCAATTAAATAGCGCTGGGAAGAATCCATTGTTATCTCTTGAAATGGGTAGATTTCCATTTCAGGACACCAGCAAAACTATGTTTAGAAAATAAGCTTCCATCATCCTTGTAGACCAATGAAATAAGGCGTCGCAGCCTATGGCCATATGTGTTCTACACATAGTTCATTCCTACACATGGCGGTTACTATAGTTTTTCAGATAAATAATTTCCAAGCCCCTTGGCGAAACATATCAGCAGGCTATGGCAAAATCCTCACGCATTTTCTGCATAACGCAAATAACTTTACTCGCATCCTGCATATAAGATTTGAACGCCTTTACGATTGAATCATGAAGGTCTTCAAACGTTTTAAAATATTTCAAGTGCGTTGCGTCACGTTTAGTATTTTTCCAAAGTTTCTCAATGGGATTGTAATCGGGTGAATAAGCGGGAAGCGGCGTAATCGTAAGACGATCCGCGTGTAGAATCTTAAACGCATTGACGATTTTACTGTGATGATAAGGCGCACCATCTTCCACTAAAAAAATCTTGCCATCATAATGTGCCAGCAGTTGTTTCAAGAACTCAATATAAGTGAGCCCATTAAATTTCCCCGCTGCTTCGGTATGTTTTAATATAACCTCTTGATAAGTTGTCATTAATTTTTCATCAACAATCTCTTTTAGCGCGGTTAAAAAATCAAATTCTGTTGCATACAGTTCGCCCTTTAAAGTCTTCAACAGGGTAAGCAGTTCGGCTGGTAATGCCGCCTCTTTCAGTAATTTCAGTAATTTCAGCGATTTTGGTTGCAGGGAACAGGCCAGTAATTGCCGATATTGAAAGCTTCCGGCTCCCAGTTCAATCGTGCCGAACATTTTCAGTCCCTTGCGTATCCCTCTGGTTTTAACTGTTGGCTGTTGTCCTATCGGAGCCCAGGTGCGGGCCAATGAACCCCACATCGCAAAGGAGACTTCATCGCCAAATAACACCACAGCATTTTCTTCTTTGGCTTTTTTGAGCAACGCGGGCAAGGTCTCCTCCAGCCAGACTTTTCTAGCCAGCTCATACTTTTCCTCATCCTGACGGTCACTGATGAAACGGGCTTTTTGGTAGCTTAATCCCAGCTTTTTTAATAAACTGGCCAAGTAGTTCAGGTTGTAGCAAACAGAAAATTTGAGCACAATGAGCTCTGCAATCATGGCACAGTTCCAGATTCCGCTAGAAAATCCGTGTGCTTCAGGGCCTTCAGTTACCATGACGCACAATTGTTTTTGCTGCGCTTTAGTCAGTTTTTCTTTACGGCCACGCCCGTGGTAATGCTTTCCCATTACCCAGTCTATCCCTCCGGACATGAATTTTAATAGCCAATTGCCTACAGTTTTGCAGTTTATTCCAAACAGTATTGCAATCTCCTTTATGCCTCGCCCTTCGCCATAACAAATCAGTGCTGTTGCTAATCGGTATGCTTGTATATTTTTTAATTTGAACGCGGTTAACAAACTTGCTCGTAATTTTGTCAATAATTCTTTGGAAAAGGTTATCACCTAAATCCTGCAAACCAACACCTTATATTATTTAATAATCGTTATAAATCAATGGCATAATATAGTTACTAGGTAATCTTACAGGTCATTATTTTAATGAAAGCAAAGTCATCAAAAAAAC
>JBAXXH010000382.1:0-2392 GCA_037127995.1 Methylococcaceae bacterium
CTGCTTGGACTTGATCAGAACCTTGAGGTTTACCGTGTCAACGGTGACTTTCTGGCATCCAGTCCGGACACGATTTCGATAGGCACGCGCGCTCATGAGCATCTTCTTCTATTTATCGCATCATGTGGATTCGCCACCGCCTCATAAGGCAGCAGGCTTGGTGACGGTCACGCGCAACAAGGACGGTTCGGAACTTGACTGGGGCACGACAGCGGCTGGAAGGCTGTTCCACATTCGCCAAAGCGAAGAGCAACCGAGTCTTGCTTTCGTCGCGATACCCTATCGCGGCCGCTGGTTCTATCTGGCGGACAACGATCTTGAGTCGAAGTCGACTTTCAGCTCCTGATGCAACTATTCCGACTGCAAGCCGGCGCTGCCAAATCAGCAGGCCCGGCTTTGACCATACCCGTGCGCTAATGCCTTTACCGACAACTCACCCAGGACCCGCAATGACAACCAAGACCCATCGACTATTTTTTATTTTCAAGCAGCGCCTCCTCAGCACCCTCCTTGTATTAGTAGTTCTTCAGCTTTGGGTCATGCCTGCTGGCGCGGTTGAGCAGAACCCACTCAAACCGATTGATACCTCCAGCCCAAGGGCCACGCTCCAGGGATTCCTGGAATTCATGAACGAGGGTTATAAGACAGGAGTCGGCCTAATACAGCCGTATCTGGATTCTTCGAATCTTTACTTAACGCCGGAACAGATAGCCTCTATGCATGACACCTTACACCTCCAGGCATCGGCTCAACGGGCACTGGATTTAAGCCAATTGCCACCGGCCATCGTTCACGAGTCCTCACGACGGCTCGCCATACAATTGAAAGAAGTGCTTGACCGTATTGATCTCCTTCCGATCGAGTTAATTCCGGATGCGCAGATGATGGCTAAGACGGAGTTCAAGCGCTGGACTATCCCAGGTACCGAAATTCAAATTGCGGAGGTGAAAACCGGACCGAGGGCCGGGGAATATCTGTTTACCCCGGAAACGTTGAACCGCTTGCCGGAGTTCTATGCCAAGGTCAGAAACCTTCCCTACAAACCTGACTCTTCCGTCGGTTGGTATGACTTATCCACCTATAGTTCTATTGGGGTGATGATGGCATTGCATTGCATCGAATCGTGCCACCCCGCTGGTTGCTCGATATCCCCCAGCATAGAACTCGAGTCCTGTTTCTCGACCAGCCGGTGTGGCGTTGGTTCGGAATCTTAGTCATTCTGGGAACCGGCTTTGGCGTCATTCATGGGTGTTTTCGCCTCAGCTCATACTGGGCCGGGCGGATGGTGCCTGCCGGCAAATGGGTAGAGTTGCTCCGGGCCGCTCAGCATCGTCATAGTAACGCCGATTGTCGCGTTGATTTTTGCCGAAATTATACGGGTTTCGGGTATCCTCTACGAAGGAACCACGCGCTCGCTCTGGATCTTGTTTTTTCTAGCTCTCACCTGGCTGGTTTGGGTGGCCGGCGGCGTTGTCGCGGAGAGCATGATCTCTATAGAAAGGCTACGCACGAGCAGCATCGACAGCCAGCTTATCCGCCTGATGTTGCGGTTACTTACAATTATTGTGGCAATCGCAATCCTGGTTACAGGGGCCGATCGCATCGGGTTGCCCGCCTACTCGGTGCTTGCCGGACTCGGAGTCGGTGGTCTGGCAGTCGCCCTGGCCGCACAGCAAACCCTTGCCAATCTGCTAGGCTCGCTTATTATCATGTTCGAGAAGCCTTTCGCCGTAGGCCATTCTGTCAAGGTACAAGGCATCGAAGGCACCGTCGAGAACGTAGGCTTTCGCAGTACCCAAATTCGCACGTTTCACAACTCTCTCGTGACGATCCCGAGCAGTCAACTGGTGAACAGCACCATCGACAATATGGAATTACGCGAGTACAGGCAGGTCAAGGCCGTCCTCAATCTTACCTACGATACACACATTGAGAAAATAGAGGGTTTTGTCAATGGCATAAAACAAATCCTTGAAACCCATCCAGACACCCGTAAAGACAATATCCAGGTGTATTTATACGAGTTCGGCCCACATAGCCTGGATGTACTGATGAATTTTTTTCTCCAAGTGCCTGACAGGGCGACCGAACTCAACGAGCGGCAGCAAATTCTCATGGATATCTTGCGTTTGGCTGAGACAACCGGAGTACAATTTGCCTTTCCGACACAAACTTTGCATATTGAGAGTTTGCCCGGACAGAAGGCGACTATTAACTCCCACACTGATACTTTTCAGAAAAGTGTAAATTAAGACTGTTAAACAAATCGAAATGACAGCACTGAAACCAGGGCTTGGGTTGTAAACACCGGCCCGCTCAGGAAAAGCCTGACTTGTCTGCATCTATACAAATACCCAAATCATTTATAGCTGAAAAAAGATGAAAAAAAATC
>JBAXXH010000383.1:0-2391 GCA_037127995.1 Methylococcaceae bacterium
AACCGGTTGTTGGACAAGCCCGGAGGTAGTCGGAAGACAGACTTTATTATAAGAAAATATCTTTTCGGATTTTGTTGGTTGCGGCGAGGAATCTAAAGCCGCATTTCGTAAGAACAAGCCAAAAGCGTTACTTTGGTAATGCCTTTAGCGGATGGTAGTGATTAAAGGTGGATTATAGCTTTTTTTCGGGCAAGCGGTGTTCTCGGCGTCACAATGCCGATTTAAAATTTGCCTCGATTGACAGATGCGGTTACATAATTGGTTATGCCCCCACTCTGTTAGCCGGATAGCGCAAGCGGCCCAAATGCGGACAGAGCGGGAATCCGCGTTTTCACAATCCGCATCGCACCACCGCAGCAAGGGCACTTGATCGTAGGTCGTAATGCCCGGTCAACCAAAATTTTAATGGGGTTCAAGCGAAGCAGTTCCTGAAGCAGTGCCAACAGCTTTTTGCTGTTGGCATGCAAAAAGCCAAAGTTACGGGTGCGCCGGAAGCCCTTGGGTAGCACATGCTGCAAAATCAGCCACAAGAACTGGGCGCCGGGCAGCGTTCGGGCCAGCATCTTTTTCGTCTTACTGTCTTGGTAGCGGAAGGTGACCAGACCCTCCTTACACGCAATAATATCCTTTTCCTGAATCACGCCTTTGTAAAGATAGCGCCCCAGATAGACTAGCGCTTTGTCGCCGCTGCCGACGGATTTGACATCCACCACCCAGGTTTTGGGATAGCGAGGCGGAAGCGGGATCCCCTCTTGTGTGATGGCGTCGAGCAGTTTAGCGCGGAACACTTTCGCCAAGGCTTTGTGGTTAAACAAATAGGTTTTTTTGTTGTTGCCGGTTTTCGTACGCCACCGCCGTTTATCAGCATCGATAGTTGCCGCCGGCATCACCACATGCACATGCGGATGATAATCCAAGCGGCGTGAATGGGTGTGCAGTACGCTGATGGCACCGGCCTTGCCCTGTAACTGGGGATCGTTCTGCGCGAAGGTTTTGAGGGTCTCCCAGCTACAACGGATCATCAAGTCATAAAGTGTGCGCTGATGTTGCCAAGCCAACGGTCGAAGTTCGGCCGGTAAGGTGAAGGTCAACAAAAAATACTCGGCAGGCACTTGTTTTTGAAGTTGCCGTTCCAGCCATTGCTGGCTTTCATGATGCTGGCAATGGGGACAATTGCGATGACC
Organism: Methylococcaceae bacterium; assembly: GCA_037127995.1. Lineage (GTDB taxonomy): Bacteria > Pseudomonadota > Gammaproteobacteria > Methylococcales > Methylomonadaceae > Methylobacter_C. The sequence goes on from JBAXXH010000383.1 coordinate 1,185, forward strand.
GCAGGAATGCGGGATAAAAATTTGTTTTTCGCAGCCGTCGCATTGCGCCAACATCACCGGACTTTGCGTGGTACGGCACAGTTTTAGGGCGGTTAACGCTTTGCGCTGGCTGGGCAACAGCGCGTTCTGATAAGTCGCCAGGAATTCGGCTTCAAAGGTTTGAATGATCGATGAGAGCAGCATCATTTGACGTTCCTCCAGTCAATGGCAAAGCCATTCATCAGCGCATTAATTAACTGGTCGGCCTGCTGATTAGTGGTGTCGGTCAGGTGGGTATATCGGGCTGTAGTCAGAATACTATGATGACCGAGAATTTTCTGGACTTCGAGCAGGTCAACGCCCGCTTCGATTAGATGGGTAGCGTAGCTGTGGCGCAGACTGTGGGGGGTAATCTTTTTTTTAGTCCGCAGTCTTGGGCCACTTGGCGCAGCGTCGCCTGCACCCCACCGCGATCCAACGGAGTGGTAGACAAATGCGCCGACTTAAGGCCGCCGTGGCGATTGGGAAATAGCAACACCGGATTGCGATGCACCTGCCAGAAGCGGCGCAGGCAGGTTAACGTCGCTACTGGCAACGGCACCAAGCGATCTTTGTTGCCCTTGGCATCACGAATATGCACCCGCAGCCGCGTGGCATCAATATCGGCTACCGTCAGGCGCAAACCTTCACCAAGGCGCAGACCCAGGCTATAAAGCGTAAAAAAGAACACCCGGTAACTGAGGGTACGGGTCATCGTGAACAGCCGTCCGGCTTCTGCAACGGTCACAATATCCGGTAAGCGCTGCACCCTTGGCGGCTTGATCAAATTAAGCGCGGGCCAAGGTTTATTGAGGACATAGGCATAGAAGAATTTAAGACCGTACAGATCAAGTTTGACGCTACTCCAGGAATGGGATTCCAGCAAATCGCTGAAATAATCAGTCAACTGGGATTCGGACAGATCATTAATTTGATAATCGAAATAGGCACCGACGCGCCGCATAGCGCGGGAATAGGCTTCGATCGTCTTGGGCTGAAGTCCTTTAAGTTTAAGGTGTTTAAGATGCGTTTGATAATTCTGCTTGAAATCTGCTTCGGATGATGATGTCATTGCTTTGTAACCTCATTATTTGTTGCTAAACGATCCCTTCTGATTGAGGGTTGAGGTTACATTTTAATAGATTAATCGGTAGTGGGGCTTTTCTCCGCGTTAGCGGCTTCGTCCAAC
>JBAXXH010000384.1:0-2381 GCA_037127995.1 Methylococcaceae bacterium
GCTAAGGGCAAACGGTAAAATAATTTCGACTTCAATTTGTCCGTTTAAGTAATGGATTCTAAAATCTTCTATCGCTGTTTTAAACTCCACCAGATACTTGTCCAATAATACTTGAACATCTGCACGGGTTAGCGGTTTTTCGGACTCGAACAAGGCTTCATCATTTTCAGGATCAATATGCACCAACACATCCATGACATCATCAAAATGGCTGATTAATTCATCCCTGACGGTATCGCCGATGCTATGACCTTCGGAAACGGTGATGCGGGGATCAACAACGATATGGGCATCAATCAACGCGTCTTCGCCCATTTGCCGGGTTCTTAATAAATGAATGCCTTCAACGCCATCAATAGTCATGATGGCTTTGCGAATTTCGGAGATCAGTTTGGGCGGCAATGAGGTATCAACCAATTCTTTGATGCTTTCAAGAACCAGACCCAGGCCAATTTTGGCAACCATTAACGCTACCACAATGGCGGCAATTGCATCGGCCAGTGGATAGCCCAAGATGACCGCACCTATGCCAAACAATACGACAATCGATGAAATGGCATCACTGCGCTGATGCCACGCATTGGCCATTAATAATTTGGAGCGGGTTTTTTTGGCAATGCGTTTGGTGTAATGATACAGACATTCATTCACCAAAATGGATGCCGCCGCAACGCCCATGCCCAGTACATTGGGTACTGGAAGGTGTTCAGGGTGCGCCATTCGATTCATCACCGACCAGGTAATGGCACCGCCAATGGCAATTAAACTGACGCCTAAAATAACGGTTGCGATTGTTTCAAAACGGCGATGCCCATAAGGATGCTCATGATCTGCTTCGCGGCTTCCCAATCTAACCGCAATAATCACTAAAAGATCGCTGAGTAAATCCGATAACGAATGAATGCCGTCAGCGATTAGCGCCGCTGATTGTCCCAGAATGCCAAAGCTGATTTTGATCAGTGTCTGAAAAACATTAACCGCAGCGCCCACATAGCTGGCTTTGGCCTTTAGTTTATCCATTTTTGCAGCGTTAAGGATTTCAGCCATTACTCGCCGACTTCCAGGGTAATGCTATATTCATGATTACAGGCTTTGGTTTCCAGTACTTTATGACCATTAATACGACACCATGTAGGAATATCCTGCATGACACCGGGATCTGTGCAAATAACTTCCAACTGGTCGCCAGCCTTGAGCTGTTTGACTTTATCCTGGGTACGTATAACAGGCAACGGACAAAGCAGGCGCCGTGCATTTAGAGTTTCTTTAATCATTTAAGGGCAGGTTCAAGGTTCAAGGTTCAAGGTGCTTAGGCGCAAGGCAAAAGGCAAAGGCAAAGGCAAAGGGCAAAGGGCAAAGGGCAAATCACTTTCGCCTTTCGCCTTTTGCCTTTCACCTTTCACCTCAAACATACCATTCCTTGGGTATTTCTTCGTTTGTTAACGGTTTAACCTGAAGCGTTCTTTCCGAGCCATCTTTGTCCCTGACCTTAATATCGACTTGTTCGGCATGGCGACCCTGACCGTAGCGGGCAACAATGCTGGCTGCCAAATATAAATCTTCGGCAGACGTTGTACCGTCAATCAAGGCTAACGGCCCGGTATGGCTTAAGCAATGCATACTGGTAAACTCTTTTTTATAGCCCTCCAAAAAGCGTCCTTCACCTTCTTCTCTGGCGATAATCAGTTTAAAATGCTTTTCGGGTCTGATATGTCGACCCACTTTTAACAACATCACGTCATCCAGTTCGTAATCTTTGCTACCCTGAGCTTTCCATAAATCGACCAGTCTTGCCGAATAATATTTGTCCGTCAGAAAACAGCACCCTCCAGCCGGTTGGGAATAATCATCAATACCAAATTTCTCGGCCATTGCCATTTGTGGCTTGCGTGAGCGTCCGGTAATATCACATAACTTTTCTCTATCGACCCAACCTTCAATCTCCGGACGAGTTGCGGGCAGATTCTTGGCACACATGGGTCGCAACAATAAATCATCGGCACCCGACTGTTTTGCCACGATGGGCATTTTTGATTTGGTTTGTGACATGGGGCGTTGGCCGATGACTTCACCGGTAATAATAAAGTCAAAATCGTTTTCAACTATCCATTGTTTGGCTTTATTAACCATGAAAATTTTGCAATCCAGGCAAGGATTCATGTGGGTGCCATAACCGTGCCTGGGATTAATCAGCACTTTTTTATATTCTTCAACAACGTCAACTATATGCAGTTTTATGCCTAACTGCTCGGCAACCCATAAGGCATTATTACGCTTGGGCTTGGCTTTGTCGCTTTCACGAATGGCGTGCGTATGACCTTCTACACAAAAACCCGTAAAAAAATTAATGCCTTCAACATGAACGCCCTGTTCCATGACTA
>JBAXXH010000385.1:0-2377 GCA_037127995.1 Methylococcaceae bacterium
TATTCAAAGTGGGGTCGACTTAAAATCCTAGAGATCTGGGTGTCTGATGTTGGGGTTGTAGTGTTACATCATAAAAATAGGGGCAGGGCGTAATCATGCTGGAAATCGTAGAGTTGATTAGACCGGCTGATCAAGGACGAACGACACCTTTTTTATGTAACGCATCTGACGGGCATGCATATTATGTAAAAGGTTATGGGGCTTCAGTTGCCGGGTTAATGAAGGAATGGTTAGGTGCTAATTTAGCATTAACTTTTGGTTTGCCAGTACCACCTTTTGAAATAGCTTTCTTGGATAATAGGCTTGCAGATGGCTATGATAGCGAGGCAGCTTCCGAACTCAAGGGCGGATATGTATTTGCATTTGCATCCAAACAAATACAGTCAATAACCGAATTGAAGTTTGCAAAGGTACAGAAAATTAATGCTCAACTAAAATTAAGCATATTGATTTTTGATTTTTGATTTTTGATTTTTGATTTTTGATCTTTGGGTTGAAAACCAAGACCGTACTTTGACAGAGAAGGGTGGAAATCCTAATTTACTTTGGAAAACGGATAAGTCAGAACTGTATGTGATTGATCACAATTTGATTTTTGATGATGAATTCAATAAAACTGATTTCTGTGCTACCCATGCTTTTAAATCGACACTCATCAATAAGCAGTACGATGTTGTAGAAAAACTAGAATTTGAGGGCGGAATGAAAAAAACACTTGCCTGCTGGCAAACAGCGTGGAGTAAAATGCCATCAGAATGGATCGAAATCAATAATGACACACGATGTTTTGATCCTGAAGAACACCTGCAACGCTTCGTAATGAAGCTAACGGAGATATTTGGTTAAAAATGCCATGAACAAGCAAATTTGTAAGTACAGCATTATTCGTTTTCAGCCTTACCCTGAAACGGAAGAGTTTGCTAATATAGGTATTGTGCTTTATGGCACTGCTTCCAAGCGCTTGGAATTCAGGTTATTGGACGGTAAACAACATGCGCGGATTACTCATTTTTTTGATCATCCCATGTGCAAAGATGTTTTTGTGCAGACAAGCAAAATAATTCGGGCTGAAATTGAACGGATTAAGAGGTTTTTAGATGAGACAGCGAGTGCCGATATTGATCTGTATGCGGAATTAATACGTTCCAGGGAAGATATTATTCGCTTTAGCGATAGCCGGGTTTTATTCTGCATTGATCCTGTTGCGACTATCGATGAATTGTTTGCGCATTATATTCATCGTAGTTTTATCCATGAGCCTGCACATGAAGATAAAATGAAAAAGCAGGTGCGAGATCTGCTTGATCGTTCCAACTTAGGCGAAAAATACAAGGAAGACACTATTGGCGAACACGATAAATATGAGGTTCGATTTCCTTTCGTTTGCCAAAATACCAAGCAAACCGTCATTAAGCCAATTCATTTTAAACATGAAAAGCCTAGTCTGTTGATTGATCACGGCCTGTCATGGCTTGCAAAAATACAGCAATTGGAAAAATATCGTTTTATTCGGCCTGATGAAATTTTATTTGCTTACGATGCGCCTGATAACATCCAAAGTAATCTATTTGCTGCGTTCAATGCAATTAAAGAACAAATTGAAAAAGAAGGGGTTGTGATGGCTGATATAAAGTGCATTGATGATATTGTTAAATTTGCCGCTACGTAAAAGGTACTTTACCAAGCAGGCAGGCGTCCTACATTTCCACGTTAAAATATAATGATGATATTGGGCCAATGTATCGACATTATGCTTTTGTCCGTTGGATGTTGATCTTTTTGCAGGAATTCATAGTATTTGAAAATCAGAATATCGAGAGATTTCTTCAATGCCATTCGTGCGTTCTAACGCGAAAATGTCGGGCACGAAAAGCCCATGCACGACCTACTGGCGTAAGCTCCGCTGGAACGTTGAGTTAGACGCAATTTGTTCGTATAAAAATTCAGGTGCAAAATCGGCACCGTTAACCCAAGATAAAGTGCGTCCTTCTAATTCAAAGGACTTGAAAAACTCTTTATCTTTTAAAGGTTCAAATACCTGACCATAAAGTTCTGAAGCTAAATCAACTTCACCTTCTGTACCGTCATTAAATGAGAGCCAAACTTTATATTCACCAGAATATCTTGCATTTATAACTCAAGTTTCGGAGTTCATTTTAACCAAGAAAAATAAGCAACTCATTGAATAATAAAGAAAACAAGTCTACATTGTGGTAAAATATAGCTTTCTTGACGAACTCATCCAACCACAAGGAGACTTGAATGAATAGTGACACAAAAACACAAAGCTTGCCAAACCTGATTGCTGATTTATTGGGTAATGATGGCACCCTTCATTTTCCAGTTTACAGTTTAAAAAAAGCCTCTTAAGTGTTGT
>JBAXXH010000386.1:0-2360 GCA_037127995.1 Methylococcaceae bacterium
CGCAGCCAATGACAAGAGACTGCGGTATTCTTGGTGGCGGTTTTGCGTAACAGGGTTTTAACAGCGATTAGCCCATCTTCGGTGATGATGGTTTGCCAGGTGTTATCACCGATGCGGTTGGCGAAAGCATCCAATACGCGTCGGGTTCGGTTGAGAGCTTTTTTCTCGCATTGACTGACAAAGGTGACCATCATATCCAGTCGTCCCGCAGAGCTTGTTGTTTAACTTGGTCGAACATGAAATCCAGGGCTTTGTGTTCGGTGAACTTTTGCAAGATTTGTTGGCGAAATTCTTGTTCGGTGGCTTTTTCTTTGGCACTGATAAACGCCCAAGGTAAAACGATGGTGTCTTTAATAAGATCGGCGACATCAAAGACCAATGCGCCCCGTCTTGTTTTGCCGTGCATGACGGCAAAACCATGGGGAATGCCTAATACCCATAGGGTAGTTGCGGCCAGACCATAGGCTAAATAGTTGCCGTGATTTAAAAAACCATTAGCCAGGTCGGTGTTTTCGCGTTCTCTGACAAAATCACTGAGTTTGGTGGCTTTGGTGGCATAACGATAAAGTTGTTTAGTGAGTACGGCTTCTCGTTGTAACAGGTCGCCGACTTTTTGGGCATTTTGAATCTGTTCGGTATAAGCATTTAAAGCGCTGTTAATTTCAGCGTCATCAATAAAGAAACCTTCCGCTTTTAGATCACGGTCTTTTGCCCAACTATTTTTTAGGTACGTTACACGGGCGTCTTGAAACGCTTTGGCTACGGTAAGCCGTTTGCTGTCCTCAAACCAAAATTTTAACCACGCTTGCACATATTCGGTTGGACGATATTCGCTTTGTGGCGTTAGCCATTCAATTTCGCTGCCGGAAAACAGTGGCGTACTGCCGCCACCACAAAAACCGACTAATACACCGGCGCTTGCCAACATGCGCATAGCCGCTTGTGTTATCGATGTGCCGGTTCCCAATAGGATAACAGTGGTATTGGCAATGGGGATGTTCCAGTAATAGTTTTGGTCTTTGGCTTCTGTTAAATAAAGCACGCGACCATCTTTTTGCATGACCCGGCATTTTTCCAGATAATAAATATTGGCTCGTTTAGAATGCAGGATGGCTTTTAAATCAGTCAATTGTTCCATTAAGCCTTTCCTGATGGTGAGTAAAAAATGTGTAGTTATTCATTTCCACCTCTTTGAAAAAAAGAGTTAGGGGAAATTTTTTAAATAAATCCCCTCAGCCACCCTTTTTTTCAAAAAGGGTGGGGAGAACATGACGTGGGTGGTTGAATACTTACAAAAATGTCATGGCGATCCGTTTGATTGTAAAATCAGAAAGGATTGAATTCAACTCTTAAGTGAAATGTTTTTAAATTTGACCTACTCAATTTTCGAGGTAAATTCTTTCAGAAATTAAACTTCCATTACATAAAGCCTTAGCTCCCACGGATACCATCCCTTAAACTCGATGTTAAAGCTTTTATTCATTGATTTTAAAAAATGATGAAAGTTGAGTTTATCAAATCATACCTCAGACCAGACAGCTAACCTATTGACGAGCTATAGTCGCGACGTGGGCGTCGCTCCCACAGTGGGAGCAACGCCTAGGTCGCAACTAACGAAAATATCTTGATTTATCTGGGATTGCCTCAGTCAAGCTAAAGTGAGTATTTTCAAAAAAACCTTTTAAAGAGCCCAGCTTCCACGTTTACTTTTTTTTAGTGACTTTAAGGCCTTGTGCGATTCATTTTTCAGCATCTTGGATTTAACCAGCACATAACGCAATTGGCTTTGCAAGATAGCACGTTTATTTTGTGTAGCTCTGGCTACTTCCTGCTCTAATCCGGATTTTTTATTTTTACAAGGTTTTTGAAATAACTCATCACTGCCTTACACTGTTGTTGTATCCACTTTGCCATCACACCAGATTTATCAATAACAGTTAACCGCCCCGGTGCTAACGGATAGTTTGATGTGTGTTGGTGATAAATTAACACCCTTACCGAAGAGGATTTACTTTGCGGACAAAAGCTTCTGTAGAGCAACGCAATCGTGTCATCGGCTATGTGCTGGTATTGCTCGGTGCCTTAGGTTTTGCTGCCAAAGCCGTCATCGTCAAACTGGCTTATGCCGCTAATGCTGAAGTTGATGCCATCACCCTGATGGCTTTGCGGATGTTGTTTGCCTTGCCGTTTTTTCTGCTGGTGGCGGTTTGGCACAACAACAAAACGCCTGCGTTACCATTGGCTAAAAAACAATGGGGCGTGGTAATAATTTTGGGTTTGATGGGTTATTACTTGGCCAGTTATCTGGATTTTATCGGACTAAAATACATCTCGGCCGGACTGGAGCGGGTTATCATTTT
>JBAXXH010000387.1:0-2356 GCA_037127995.1 Methylococcaceae bacterium
TATTTATAACCGTTATTGCTTTTGCCATACCCTGTGCTATACAAATGCAACTGGATGCCGGTTTAACCCCGCACATCTCCTTGCAGTTATTGGCTTATGTTTTGTTAACCTCTGCCGAGGTTATGGTTTCCATTACCTGTCTTGAATTTTCATACACCCAGGCACCTAAAACCATGAAGTCCTTTGTGATGGCCTTTTATTTTTTGTCAGTAGCGCTAGGCAATCTTTTTACCAGCGCCGTTAATTTTTTTATTCACAACGACGACGGCACCAGCAAACTTGCCGGTGCCGATTATTTCTGGTTTTTTACCGGATTAATGTTGCTTACCGCTGTGCTGTTTTTGTTGGTGAGTCAGCGTTATCAGGAAGATAATTGATAAATGCCCTTACGCTATTAAATCACTTATAATATTTTTTTGGCATAAGGTTTTTACAAAGCATAATTGAGGGAAAACAAATGAGATTGAAACTGCTTATTCTGGGAAGCCTTTTTTCTGCCTTTGCCTATGCCGATATTTATAAATGTACGGATGCCAATGGCAAAACCGGGTATCGCTCAAGTCCTTGTGAAACAGAACACGGAAATGTTAAGCTTAATATAAAAACAGGCACTTATACTCCTGCTGACGGCACCGATAATCAGCCGGATTTAGTGCAAAAAGAACAACAGGCCGCACTCGAAAAACAAAAGCTTGAACAAGAGCAATTGCAGAAAAAACAGGCTAACATAAACAAGGAAGCTATTATTGAAAGTGCAAAAAATCAGTTTCTTATCAAAAACAACTCTGACAAATTTTCACCTTACGCTATTCCTCCTTACGTACCTGAAAAACTGCCTGACTTAGTCAAGCTCTACCAGAACCGATTAGCGGACATTGAACGACTAAGAAGACAAGCCGCAGAGAAAGCGCTGGTATCCGGACAGTGTATCCGTGTTGAATCGGTAGAATTGGAGAGTAAAAGCACTAAAGATGCGCTGATGATTGTAATCAATTGCAGCAGCGGGAAATCATTTTATTTTAAAGAACAAGAGCTGCCGAAGTAATGACCGACATAAATTCATCAAAAACCATCTTAATAACCGGCTGTTCTTCCGGCATCGGTTATAGCGCTGCCGTCCTTTTAAAAAACAGGGGACATCATGTCATTGCTGCCGCAAGAAAATCAGCCGATGTCGCCCGTTTAAAACAGGAAGGCTTTACCGTACTTCAACTGGATTTGGCGGACAGTCAAAGCATACAACAAGCGGTCAATCAGGCGCTTGACTTAACCGGCGGCAAGATTGATGCGCTGTTTAATAATGGCGCTTTTGGTCAACCGGGCGCTGTTGAAGATCTAACCCGCGATGTGCTTCGGTATCAATTTGAAACCAATTTGTTTGGTACTCACGAACTGACCAATCTACTGATTCCGGTGATGCGTAAACAAGGTCACGGACGCATTATCTATAACAGTTCGGTATTGGGACTGGTTGCGATGCGCTATCGCGGCGCTTATAACGCCAGCAAGTTTGCTCTGGAAGGGCTGGCAGACACCTTGCGCCTGGAACTTTACGGCACCAATATTCATGTTTCACTGATAGAGCCGGGGCCTATATTAAGTCACTTTAGAGAGAATTCGTACGCGCTTTATAAAAAAAATATCGATCCCGCGCACAGTTTCCATCAAGAGGCCTACCAAGCGATGGAAGACCGCTTACAAAAAGAAGGCGCGGCGGTTGCGTTTACCTTGCCTGCCAAAGCGGTCGTCGACAAAGTAATCCACGCGCTGGAAGCCAAAAAACCCAAAATACGCTATTACGTCACTTTTCCCACTTATTTATTTGCTGTTCTTAAACGCATTCTGCCTACATCCTGGCTGGATGCACTACTCAGAAAGGTTTAACTTATGCAAGACTTGGACGAAATCATTATTTATTGCCCTTATTGCGGCGAAGCACTGGATGTATTAATCGATACATCAGCGGGTTCGCAGCAATATTACGAAGATTGTGCGGTTTGTTGCGCCCCCATCCTGTTTATATTATCCGAAGATAATACCGGAGAAATTATTATTGACGTAAAAAGAGATGATGAATAATTTTTAGCACCTGAAGCGTGATGGGGTTTGTAACCCCCCGTTACTCACTTTTTGAAAGTTATTAAAGGCTTCAAATGTTTCGGTCGGGGTTGCAAACCCCCTACCGGCATGGGGTGGGCCAGCGCTCAACGGATAAAAGGTACTCCGGGGATAACAGGCTGATACCGACCAAGAGTTCATATCGACGGCGGTGTTTGGCACCTCGATGTCGGCTCATCACAGCCTGGGGCTGAAGCAGGTCCCAAGGGTATGGCTGTTCGCCATTTAAAGTGGTACG
>JBAXXH010000388.1:0-2346 GCA_037127995.1 Methylococcaceae bacterium
GAGGAAGTTAATCGGCCTAAAACAGGCGTGCGCCACATTTCTATCTCGACCAAAAATATGTTATCTGACTAAAGCCAGGAAATATGTTTGTGATTTGCTTGATTGCAAGCCCCGCCTCTTTTTTTGTCGCACGGTTTTTTTGTTTTAAATCTTCCAATTTAATTACCGAAAATGGTTCAATTCTATTGGCCATTGATAACTAATCTCGTAATTATTCAGACCCCAACGTCAAAAACCGTAACTATTCAGTCCCCCTCTTTGAAAAAGAGGGGTTAGGTGCGATTTTATTAGATAAATCTCCCTCAATCCCCCTTTTTCAAAGGGGGAGGTGAATGCTTACGAAGTTACCCGTCCGTCTAATAATTGTATGTTGATTAATAATTCACTATCATACCAGCCTAAACAGCCCACTTTGTTGTTCAATAATATTTGGAGATAAGATGAAATTAATAACAGCTATCATTAAACCGTTCAAAATGGATGATGTGAGAGAAGCGTTATCTGATATAGGCGTTGCCGGCGTTACTGCAACGGAAGTAAAAGGCTTTGGTCGTCAGAAAGGTCATACCGAGCTTTATCGGGGCGCTGAATATGTGGTCGATTTTTTGCCAAAAGTTAAGCTGGAAATTGCTGTTGCTGATGATATGGTAGAAAAAGCGGTTAGCACCATCGTTAAAGCGGCCAATACCGGAAAGATTGGGGACGGCAAGATATTTGTTTCTAATTTGGAAGAAGTGGTTCGTATTAGAACGGGTGAAACCGGCGAAGATGCTATCTAGGACGATGACTGTTGCGATAACTAAAAGGCTGGCTTTAGGCTTGCTTTTACTGCCAGCGCCGGCTTTGGCGGAGCCGTTAAATCAAGCCAATACGGCTTGGGTTTTAACGTCTACCGCGCTGGTTTTGTTTATGACCATTCCCGGTCTGTCATTATTTTATGCCGGATTGGTCAGAAGCAAAAACGTATTATCTGTGTTAATGCAGTGCTTTGCCATTACCTGCATGGTTTCCATTCTTTGGCTTGCAGGTGTCTATAGTTTTATTTATTCGGATGGCGGCGAGTTGCAACAATTTATCGGCGGCGCATCCAAAGTTTTTCTGCCTGATATCAGCACGGCTGCAATGACGGGCGATATTCCTGAAACAGTTTATTTTATGTTTCAAATGACTTTTGCCATCATTACGCCGGCCTTAATTGTGGGTGCTTTTGCCGAGCGAATGAAATTTTCGGCTATGCTGTGGTTTAGTGGTTTCTGGTTGATTATTGTTTATTTACCTGTCTGTCACTGGATATGGGGCGGTGGTTGGCTGGCTGATTTGGGCGTGATGGATTTTGCCGGCGGCATTGTTATTCATGTTAATGCCGGTGTTGCCGCGTTGGTCGCAGCCTTGGTTTTGGGTAAAAGAAAGGGATTTCCAACCACTGCCATGCCGCCTCATAATATGACCATGGTAGTCACGGGGGCTGGTATGTTGTGGGTTGGCTGGTTTGGTTTTAATGCCGGCAGCGCCTTAACAGCAGATGGTCGGGCTGGAATGGCTATGTTGGTGACTCATATTGGTGCCGCTTCCGGAGCTTTAACCTGGATGTTTATTGAATGGAAGCGTTTTGGAAAACCCAGTGTGTTAGGTATCGTTACCGGTATGGTGGCGGGCTTGGGTACAATTACTCCGGCATCCGGTTTTGTTGGGCCTGCGGGTGCCTTGGTGATTGGCGTTACTGCGGGTTTTGTGTGTTTTTATGCCACCCAATATGTAAAGCGCACCTTAAAAATTGATGACTCCCTGGACGTTTTTCCTGTTCATGGCATAGGTGGTATTGCCGGCTCATTATTGACCGGTGTTTTTGCCGCCGGCAGCTTGGGTGGACTGGGATTGCCTGAAGGCGTTTCTATTATGGATCAGATTAGTATTCAGGCGGTCGGTGTTGTTGTTACGGCTTCCTGGAGTGCCTTGTTTAGTTTTTTAATTCTGAAAATGCTGGATAAATGGATAGGTCTGCGGGTGACTCCCGATGAAGAGGTGCAAGGACTTGACACCGTTTTGCATGAGGAAACCGGCTATCTTGATTTATAAGTCTTGAGAACCGGTTTGTTCAGGAGAAAAAAGGCGGCTTTCGAAGCCGCCTTTTTTGTTTAACAGGCGATAACAGGTATAGAGACCTTCGTTGATTAAGCGACATTATTTTCTGTAGGGCGTGCCGTGCGCGCCTTGAAAAATAAGGCGCGCACGGCACGCCCTACGTACTTTTTTGTTAAACACGTGATAACAGGTAACACCTATTAAAATACGGGGCCTTATGGAAACTCTAAACAGATTATCTAAAATTAAAAAGCCGTTTATTAT
>JBAXXH010000389.1:0-2338 GCA_037127995.1 Methylococcaceae bacterium
TCGTTGATTAAGCGATATTATTTTCTGTAGGGCGTGCCGTGCGCGCCTTGAAAATAAGGCGCGCACGGCACGCCCTACGTACTTAATTAATTCAGGGTTCTATACCTTACGCTCATAAAGCGGATTTGCTGAAATTGATGATTAGCGATTACTCGTCGGCAGAATAATGGCGGGTTAAATAGTCAAAATCTCCTTGGCTATCAATATCCAGTTCTGCTTCGGGCAGGGGGATTTTTAGTAAATTATTTTCAAATTTGAGTAACAGCGATTTGGCACCCCGGTCGCCTTTTAGGGTCAACAGCTCTTCAAAAAATTCGGCAGGAAACAAGGCGGGAACACCAACGGAATGATGGTATTGACTGGTGATGATGCGGCTCGGCGCACTTTGCCAGCCAGTTAACAGGTTTTGAATATGGGTGGCGTTAATTAACGGTTGGTCGCACAGCAAGATGAGTACTGCGGGAGCCGATGCAGGTAAGGCCTGAACGCCGACACGAAGGGAAGCCGCCATGCCTTCTTGCCAGTCCGGGTTAACTATTGCGGTAACGGCACCCAAATTGATGTTTGTTTGTATTGATTCGCTGTTGGCTCCCAGCACGACAACGATGCGGTCGTCGAAAATTGAGCGCGCATTGAGAAGAGCATGTTCCAGCAAGGTTCGGTTACGCCATTCGAGTAATTGCTTGGGGCTGCCCATACGACTGGATGCACCGGCTGCTAAAATAATGGCATAAACATTATTGATGGCTATATTCATGTAAAGCGGTTGTGGACTTGGCAGACAGTTGTTGCCCGCTACGCCCGTTTAGTTGGGTATGAACACCGGCCATGATGGACAGCGCAATTTCTTCCGGTGTTTCCGCACCGATATCCAAACCCACCGGCCCAAACACCCGATCGGTTATTTTTGATGCTTCATGACCCAGGCTTTTCAATAGCTTATCTTTGCGATGTCCGGGGCCCAAGAGTCCTATAAACGGGATATGGCAATTCACGATTGCCTTAAGATAGCGCTGGTCGTATTCGATATTATGCGTCATTAATATCAGTGCGTTAAATTGATCCAGATCCAGGTTGTCGCGAATTTCTTCGGGCATCAGATGTAACAACGGGCCGGTTATCGGAAAACGCATCTTTTTGATAATACCGGGCCGGTAGTCTATCACGGTGATGCGCCAGCCAAGGGATTTGGCGCATTGTACCAGTGGTATGGCATCAGTGCCCGCGCCAATGACCAGCAAGCGCAAGGGCGGCTGCAGCAGATCGTAAAAGGCTTTGATGACTTGGCCGTTGATGACGTGCGTTTCAATGCGCGGCTTTTGTTGCAATACGGTTTTTAGTGCTGAGTTCGAAAATGGAAAATGAGCGTAAGATAATAGCTGCCGGTTACCGGTCGTTGATACCGGCAGAAAATGGCTGTGACCGGCAGGAAAGTTGACATGCTCCGATTCATAGATAGTGACCAGAACTCCCGTCACATTGGCTTGGGCGGCAACGGCAATACTGTTCAAGGGGCAAAAGTTGTCTTCCGCTTTTAATAATTGCAGTAAAACTCTCACCGCGCCATTGCAACCGAGACCCAGACCCCAAATAACGTCATCCGGGGAGCGCATATCATAGAAAACCGTCTTGGCTGTTCCAGTCTCAAAAACCGGTAGCGCCTGTTCGACCAAGTCCCTCTCAAAACAACCGCCGCCCAGCAAGCCAATCAGTTCACCGGCTTTTGTTATCAACATACGCGCCCCCGCTTTTTGATAAGTCGAGCCGGAGGTTTCGATAATGGTTGCCAGTACGCAATTTTCGGTTTGCTGATTTAATTGCCGGTAGGCATCAATCAGGTGATTGATTTTATTAGCCATGGTTTATCCAATCTTTTTTTTAAAAGTGAGTTGCATGCCGTTTTTTTTGTCACTATTTTTTGCCGGTTAACCCCAACTTAGATCAGTGCGCAGTAACGGCAATTGACGAACGCGTATGCCGGTCGCGGCAAAAATCGCGTTACACACCGCCGGTGCCAACGGGGGTAGTGCAGGTTCGCCCAGACCGGTGACCGGATAATCGGTCTTGAGAAAATGCACGTCAACCTGAGTCGGCGTATCGGCTATGCGCAGCAGCGGATAGTCGCCAAAATTGCTTTGGACAATGCGTCCTTTCTCAATATTCAATTCCTGAAACATAAGCGCACTAAGACCGTCAACCACCGAGCCTTGTACTTGGTTTTCCGCACCGCTCAGATTGACGATTTGCGCTCCGATGTCGGTTGAAACCACAACACGATCAACTTTGAGTTTGCCCTCTTTGGAGACGGTCACCTCAGCGATCTGTGCAATGTAACCGC
>JBAXXH010000390.1:0-2326 GCA_037127995.1 Methylococcaceae bacterium
CTCCAAATAAAGCACGTAGGGATGCCAATTATTTTTTAAGGAATGCTCTGAATCGATGCCGTTGCCATGCAAGCTTGACTTTTAGAGCTCCTGTAAAAATCTTCTGTTTGTTTTCGCTCATTGTCTGCCTCTTTTTTCACGGCAGGGCATAGCTTAAACTATATGTCCGGATTTCGGGGGCTAGTTTACAGTTCATCCTTAACAAACCTTCTAAGTAAAATAACGTGAATATATTAAGTATAAACCCGTGCATAATCATCCGTTGGTGGTTTTTGCGCGGCCTTGGGCTAGTGTATCTGTCTGCATTTTGGTCAATGGTAACGCAAATCGAGGGTCTTATTGGCGCGAATGGCATCTTGCCGTTGCAAGAGCAACTTGCACACATTGCGCAAGCATTTCCTCAAGAAAAGTATGAGTACTTCCCAACCCTGTTCTGGTTTGATGCCTCGGACATAGCGCTGAAAGGGGTATGCTTTGCCGGGATTGTGGCGGCTTGTCTGGTAACGTTTAATATGTTCACTCGCGCAGCACTGATCGCTTGTTATGTATGCTATTTGTCGATCACTACCGCAGGACAAGATTTCACCTCATTCCAGTGGGATATTTTTTTGTTGGAAAACGGTTTTCTGGCTATTTTTTTGGCTTGGAATTCCCGGATAATCATTTTGTTATACCGCTTGTTGATTGCTCGTTTTATGTTCATGGGCGGCGTGGTGAAAATCGCCAGCGGCGATCCGGCCTGGGCGAACCTGACCGCGCTTAATTACCATTACCTGACACAACCGCTACCATCGCCGCTAGGATATTACGCTTACTTTTTGCCAGAATGGTGGCATAAATGGTGCGTTTCCGGCGTACTCTTCATTGAATTGCTGGTGCCCTTATTCGTGTTTATGCCGCGCCCATTTCGCCTTTTTGCCGGCTGGAGCTTCATCCTGCTCCAAGTCAGTATTATCCTGACCGGTAGCTATACATTTTTTAACCTGTTGACGCTGTTGTTGTGCCTGTTTTTATTTGATGACCGCGATATTGCCAGGATAACACCGGAATGGCTACGTGCCCGTATAAATCGACATTATAAACCAGCAACCTTCGCCGCGAACCTGTGCGCAATGATTTGGGCAGGGTTCGTAATCGTAGTCTTAACAACACATATCTGGATGGCACAAACCCAGCGTATACCGTTTAAGCCATTGGCTACCTTACTCCAAGTTAGTTCGGCCTTCGCAGTAGTTAATAATTACGGCCCCTTTGCTGTGATGACCACCGAACGCAACGAAATTATCATTGAGGGATCTCAAGACGGCGAACACTGGCTGGAATACGGATTTAAATGCAAACCTGATGCCGTAGACAAACCGTTGAGCTGGAATATACCGCATCAACCGCGACTAGACTGGCAAATGTGGTTTGCCGCACTTAGCGAACCACAGCCTGGGGGCTGGTTTGAAAAGTTCATGCAGCGTTTACAAGAAGGATCACCTGAAGTGTTAGCCTTGCTAGCGCATAATCCGTTTGCCAAGCAACCGCCAGCTTATCTTCGAGCTTATTTATACCGCTTCACCTACACACACCCGGACCAACGCGCGATTAGTGGACATATTTGGAATCGGGAGAAATTGCGGCTTTATTGGCAGTAATTGCAGGACTTCATAACGCCCTAATTAGACTGTACATTTAAACTACCCCGTAATTACGGGGGGCATGCCGCCTAAGATTATTTAAAAGCTTACACTGGCGTGTAAAGAAATCTTGGTGAGCTAATCTATTAAAACCAACCCAAATAGGCGAAAGCAGCGTCCAGCGATTATTAATCTATTATCAAGGATTGATGCTGATTACCCATTACCAACACAGCTGAAAAAGGTTGCTGCTATTTTTCTTAATTATTACTTGATAAGTGGGGTTCCCATCACTGTGGGCATAAAGTTTGCAATTAAAGGTGCAGTAAAGTTAGCGGTCTTAACCTGATCAGAGCTTCTTGCCGAATCAGTCTCATCATATCCACAAGGTTGTCCAGAACACTCCATAGCTAAAGCAGGCGTGCTGAAGTACATGACCACCGGCATTTCATAGCTCATGATAGTACCAAAGCTACCCGCAACGCCCCATGCATAAGCGTAGGGGGGATGCACCAGAAACATCGGCATTCTGACGATCATGGACTAAGCCAAGACTATGCCCAATTTCATGAGTGAACGTATTTATTCCACAGTAAGTACTTGCCATACTGTCTTGCGAATGACCGTCGCTTATGGTGCCATAACCTAACCTCAGACACCCTGATCTCTACTCAAAGCGTCCATTCAGTAGTATTAATAAAATA
>JBAXXH010000391.1:0-2315 GCA_037127995.1 Methylococcaceae bacterium
CCAAAATGACTGGCCAATACAAACCAGTCATCAGGATTACCGGCAAGCAAATGCGTAAACATTGAACCTGCGGGTGGATTAAGTCGACCGGTTAACGGTTCGCCTTGCGTTCTCGCCGAGGGTAAATCGTGGGCAGAAGTACTGTAAGCACGACCGGTAGAATCCAGTAAATAAACGGGTTGTGTTGAGCGGCTTTTTACCGCATCCAGAAAACTGTCACCGGAACGGTAATTTAAACTGTCGACTTCAATATCATGACCTTTTGCCGCACGTATCCAGCCTTTTTCTGACAAAATAATGGTTAACGGTTCATTACTGATTAGTGCGGTAGTTTGCAGGGCAACGGCAGCTATTCTTGCAACAATCGGTGAGCGACGAGCATCGCCATATTGCTCGGCATCACGCTCAATTTCTTTTCTGATCAAGCGGTTTAGCAACAGCTTGGAACCCAAGGTTTTTTCCAGCGCAGCACGTTCTTTTTCCAGCGCATCCTGCTCACCCCGAATCTTCATTTCTTCGAGCTTGGCTAGATGCCTTAACTTTAATTCCAGGATGGCTTCGGCCTGGATATCGGTCAGCCCAAACCGCGTCATCAATACCGGCTTGGGATAATCTTCGCTACGAATAATGGCGATCACTTCATCAATACTCAGATAGGCGATTAACAAGCCATCCAATATATGCAACCGGGCCAGCACTTTATCCAAGCGATACTGTAAACGTCGCCGTACCGTTTCTGTACGAAAGGCCAGCCATTCAACGAGAATATCCCTGAGTCCTTTAACTTTTGGCTTGCCATCCATGCCTATCATATTCATGTTAACGCGATAGCTTTTTTCCAGATCCGTCGTGGTAAATAAATGCGACATAACCGCATCAACATCAATGCGCTTGGATTTTGGAATGATTAATAAGCGGGTAGGATTTTCATGATCCGACTCATCCCGCAAATCTTCAATCATGGGCAGTTTTTTCGCCAACATTTGCGCAGCGATTTGCTCCATCAACTTGGCTCCGGATACCTGATGTGGCAGCGCAGTAATGACAATATTACCCTCTTCCTGCTCATAAATAGCCCGCATTTTTATCGAACCGCCCCCGCTAAGATACATTTTCTGTATATCCTCGGCAGAGGTGATGATTTCAGCATCGGTTGGATAATCAGGCCCTTTGATATGCTCGAACAGGTCTTCCAGGGTGCTGTCAGGCTTATCCAACAATTGCAGACAAGCAGCCGCCACTTCCCGAAGATTGTGCGGTGGTATATCCGTCGCCATACCCACAGCAATACCCATGGTGCCGTTAAGCAGGATATTGGGTAATCTTGCGGGCAACAACACCGGTTCTTTTAGGGTGGCATCAAAATTATCCGACCATTCGACCGTGCCCTGCCCTAATTCGCTTAGCAAGGTATTGGCGTAAGCGGTCAGGCGTGATTCGGTATAACGCATGGCAGCAAATGATTTTGGATCATCCGGCGAGCCCCAATTACCCTGCCCGTCAACCAGTGGATAACGGTAAGAGAAATTCTGCGCCATCAATACCATGGCTTCATAACAAGCAGAATCCCCATGCGGATGGTACTTACCCAGCACATCACCGACGGTACGCGCTGATTTTTTATACTTGGCAAGGGCGTTTAAACCCAGCTCGGACATGGCAAAAACAATACGCCGCTGCACCGGTTTTAAGCCATCGGCAATATGTGGCAAGGCCCGGTCGAGAATGACGTACATGGAATAATCCAGATAAGCTTTCTCGGCAAAATCCTTTAACGGCAGTTGTTCAAAATTTTCTTGTAGACCCACTTAAAACTCATCCTCTGATAATTCAACGTAAAGCGCACGACTTTTCTCCAGGCTTTCCTGGCGCATTTTCCTGCGCAGTTCAGCCGCAACAAAATGCTTTTTTTCGGCCTCAGTTTCCAGTATTAAACGCGGCACTTCAAAAGACTTACCCTGTTCATCAATAGCCACCATGGTAAAGTAGCAAGAAGTCGTATGCCTTTTCTCATTGGTTCGTAAATGCTCGGCAACCACTTTTACCCCGATTTCCATTGATGACCGCCCCACATGATTAACCCGGGCAAAAAAAGTCACCAACTCACCGACATTGACTTGCTGCCTAAAAAAAACCTGATCCAGCGCAGCAGTCACCACATAATTTTTGCAATATTTTGCGGCACAGGCATAAGCCACCTGATCCAGTAATTTTAATAAAGAACCGCCATGCACATTACCCGAAAAATTAGCCATATCGGGTGTCATCAGCACAGTCATTGTTAAGGATTTTTCTTGTTTAGTCATTTTTTATCG
>JBAXXH010000392.1:0-2296 GCA_037127995.1 Methylococcaceae bacterium
AATATTTTTCTGTTATTTTTTGCATTTACCCTGGGATTTAAAGTAGATACCCCAATATTGTCATAGTGCTAATTGATGATATGGGCTTCGGACAGTCCAGTGCGTTTGGTGGACCTGTTAAAATGCCTACTATCGAAAAATTGGCAGCTAATGGTTTGAAATACAATCGTTTTCATACGACCGCGTTATGCTCGCCAACCAGAACAGCCTTGCTCACAGGTTATAACCACCATTCGAATAATGCTGGTGCTATCATGGAACTTGCTACAGCTTTTCCAGGGAACACCGGTATACGCCCACAAACCATCACGCCGATTGCTAAAGTGCTACGTATGAATGGTTATAGCACTGCCGCATTTGGCAAATACCATGAAACACCGCCTTGGGAAGGTTCAGTCTCAGGCCCATTTGACCGCTGGCCGACAGGCTCAGGTTTCGATATGTTTTACGACTTTATTGGCGGTGAAACCAATCAGTGGCATCCTCTGGTATACGACGGCACCACTCGCGTTTATCCTGATTTGAATAACCCTAACTATCATTTCACTACCGATATGACTAACCAGGCGATTGCCTGGATGAATACTCAGCAATCACTCACGCCCGATAAACCGTTTTTCATGTATTTCGCTCCAGGGGCAACGCACGCACCTCATCACGCGCCTAAAGAATTTTCGGATAAATACAAGGGCAAATTTGCGCAAGGCTGGAATAAATTACGTGAAGAAACCCTGGTAAAACAAAAGCAATTGAAAGTTGTGCCGCAAAATACCGTACTTGCACCCAAACCCGCAGAGATCAAAGATTGGGATAAGCTAACCGCCGATGAAAAACGTTTATTCCAACGACAAATGGAAATTTTTGCAGGTTTTGGCGAACATACTGATCATGAAATTGGGCGATTAATTACAGCTTTACAAGAGAGAGGCGAACTGGATAACACCTTGATTTTCTACATCGCTGGTGACAATGGTGCTAGTGCCGAAGGTGGCATGGTAGGTGCTTTCAATGAAGCCACCTATTTTAACGGAGTGCCAGAAACGATGGATATGCAATTGAAAAAAATCAATGAACTGGGAACGGAGCATGCTTTTAATCATTTTGCGGCAGGTTGGGCAGTAGCGGGTAATACCCCGTTTACCTGGGCGAAACAAGTTGCGTCTAATTTTGGTGGGACGCGGAATGGCATGGTAGTGCACTGGCCCGCAGGCATTAAAGCAAAAAATGAAGTACGTTCGCAGTTTCATCATGTTGTCGATATTGCCCCAACGATTTATCAAGCCGCCGGTATTCCCGCACCTAACAGCGTTGATGGCATAGCCCAAAAACCATTGGAGGGAGTTGCCATAAATTATTCTTTCGATAATGCTTCGGCCCCCGATGTTCATAAGACCCAGTATTTTGAGATTGCTGGTAATCGCGCCGTATATCACGATGGCTGGTTTGCAGGCACAATACATAAAGCCCCTTGGGAAGCAAAACCCAGACATCCATTAACCGAAGATGTTTGGGAACTTTACAATGTCAATGAGGATTTTAGCCAAGCCAACAATTTGGCGGATAAAAATCCAGAAAAATTAGCGGAACTGCAAAAGCTGTTCATGGAAGAGGCCCTGAAATATAACGTATTGCCAATTGATGATCGTACCATCGAACGCTTTGATGCCACCTTTGCTGGTCGCCCCGATTTAATGAACGGACGGATCAGTATAACGCTATATGAAGGTACGACAGGCATACCCGAAAATGCATTTATTAATGTCAAAAATACCTCACTGACGATTACCGCTGATGTTGATGTGCCTGCCAATAGTTCAGGAGTAATGATTAGCCAAGGTGGTGATTTCGGCGGCTGGTCTTTTTATATGAAAGGTGGTAAGCCAATTTACACGTACAACTGGTTAGGTCTGGAACAATTTAGCGTTGAGGCAAAACAAAAAGTGGCAGCCGGTAAACACTCGCTAAAGCTGGATTTTGCTTACGACGGTGGCAGAGGTGCGGGTGGCACAGCCCGTATTTATCTCGATGGTACTAAAGTAGGCGAAGGCAGGATCGGTAAAACCCATAGTAATGTATTTAGCTCTGATGAAACCGTTGATGTGGGTCAAGATCAGAATACCCCGGTGAATCCGGCTTATAAAGGTAAAAGCCAATTCACGGGTAAGATTGAGAAAGTTACTGTAGAAACATTTCCCGCGAAGGAATAGCGGACATTAGTTTGAGTGATAAAACTAATCTTGACCTAATTAGTGTCTGAACGAAAAAGCCGATTTTGAAAAAAAACCACGCAAATTCC
>JBAXXH010000393.1:0-2293 GCA_037127995.1 Methylococcaceae bacterium
AATAAAGCACGTAGGGATGCCAATTATTTTTTAAGGAATGCTCTGAATCGCTGTATTTTAGTCAATGTGTTGACTGTTCCTGGCAAGTCGGTTGGCTTGACAAGTGGCTTAAATAGAGCGATATTGAATGATGGTTAAGATCTAAATAACGGACAAAGAAAATTCTATGGCGACTTGGCGACTGACTCCTAAACATAAACAATCATTTATTGAAATTGAATCTTGGAAAAAAGATAATCTTGAATTAATCCACGATATTGTTTGGCGTTCGGGTTCTTTTACCCTTAAATCTGATATCAAACCTGAAATTGATCTGGATAATAAAGACGGTTTAGACCCTGACAATAATGAATATGGCTATGAGTTCGAATTTGAAGAATCGGATGAAGGTCAGGGCGAATATACTTACCCCGAAGGATTATCTGCCAGGGAGGAAGCTAACCTCGAAGCGTTAATCGAGAAGGATGGTTTGGAAAAAGCGGGTTGGATTTATGGTGGTAACGAATATTACTTAATAGGCGAGCTTGAACTAATACGCATTGAAGACTAATAACGGGTTTATAAATACGCCTGATTGGTCAATAACTTGATAGTGAAATTACTTGTTCAGGATGCTTTAAAAAGTTGCACGGTCGTTGTTGATTTGGAAGCATTCACTTCGCGCTTTGAAAGGGGAGGGGGGATTTTAAAAATCTTCCCTAATCCCTCTTTTTCAAAGCGAGGAACTTAAAACGTTTATTTCAATGTAGCTTTGGCACTAATCAAAGCGTCTCTTATTAAGTCATATCCATACTATTTTCATTTTTGGTATGAGTTTTCAGAATCTTTCATAGAATCCCAAAAGGCTTGCCTGACAATGAATGCACCCCAGTTATAAGTCTTTCATTCTCCCAATTCCAAGTAAAAATACTGTTTTTGAAGTACAGTATCTAAAATTTATCGCACTTAATTGTCAAAAACCGGTTTGATCCGGACTTCACGGACGACTATTGTAAAATGAAAAAAATATTAATTTTGTATCACGCAAACTGCCAGGATGGACTTGGCGCTGCCTACGCGGCTTGGGTGAAATTTGGTGATAAGGCAGACTACGTGCCGGTAAGCTATGGTGCTGAGGAGCCGCCCGACGTTACCGGTAAAATAGTTTATATTCTGGATTTTAGCTATAAGCGCAGCGTGCTGCTTGAAATGCATTCAAAAGCAAAGAAGTTGGTCGTTATCGATCATCACAAAACTGCGCAAGACGATTTGATGGGGCTTGATTTTGCATACTTTGATATGAATCGCTCCGGGTGTATTTTGGCGTGGGATTATTTTCACTCGCCAGACACTCGGCCATTGGGATTGTTGCTTATCCAGGATCGTGACTTATGGCGCTTCGTGTTCGAGGCTACCAAGCCCTACTGTGCCGCATTATGTGGATTAGTACCCGGCGATTTGGAGTCCCTGTCCCGTTCGCTAAACGAAGCATCAGTAAACGAATTGGTAGCACGCGGTCGGGATCTGCTCACCGTTTTTAATACGGATGTCGCGGAGTTACAAAAGCATAAACACGTTATCACGTTGAATGGACATACTGGTTTGGCCTGCAATGCAAACGCGAAGTATGCCTCGGAATTGGGACATAAATTAGCCATTGAATCAGGCACCTTTGGTGCAATCTATTATTATGACGGTCAGACAAAACTGTGGTTTTATTCACTGCGGTCTATCGATATGCATATTCTGGCTCAACCTGAACACCCATTCTGCTCCAATCTGAACACCTATTCTGAAACAAGTTGAACACTGATTCTGGTTTCAAGCTGAACACTTTTTTGGATTTTCCAGAATCGGTGTTCAGATTGCCAGAATAGGTGTTCAAGTTGCCAGAATCCCGTCTAACGTATTGTTTATCAAATCAGACTATCCTTTTTCCGTTTAAGCGGAGACGATATGTCAGCGAAGAGAACAGCAATGCGACAATTAAGAGAAGTACTCAGACTGAGTTATAGCGCCGGATTAAGCATCCGAAAAATCAGTGCCAGCACCAAAATCAGTGTTGGCAGCATCCAAAACATCTTAAAGCTGGCCGCGCAGCTAAATATAACCTGGCCGCTACCGGAGGATTGGGATGACCAAGTTCTGGCCCTGAAGTTTTATCCCCGTTCAGATGCTCAACCTTCAACCAAATTCCAGGAACCAATCTGGACAGACGTTCATATGGAGTTGAAGAAAAAAGGCCTGACCAAGCAGTTGCTTTGTAAGCGTCCAACCCAACCATTCCTCTCGAACCTATGTCACTTGAGTTTTT
>JBAXXH010000394.1:0-2287 GCA_037127995.1 Methylococcaceae bacterium
TTTTATTAATACTACTGAATGGACGCTTTGAGTAGAGATCAGGGTGTCTGAACTTGATGATTTGTCGCTGATGGGTCTGTCGTAATGACTTCATAGCCTCTATCTCTCACCAAATAATTAAAACTATCGTTGGCAATGGCATGTTTGAAAACATCCCAATTAATATTATCTGGGCACCATTTCGTATTTTCTGGGGAGAAATCGATTCGCGCAGGTAAAATCAAAAGCTTTCTAAGCATTCCAACCGATCTTTTAATCGGAAGACCATGCGATTGATAGGTCGAAGGCGTGACTTCTGATGTTTCGACTTTGATATCAGAAAACATACATGATGTTAAAACCATTGAAAAATAAATGGTTGTAATTCGAAAAAAAATTCCCATGATCAATTTCCGTTCAATCGATACACGACGATAGCGGCAAGAATCTCGGCTAGGTCGCTTAGTGACTGCCTGGCTAATTTTGCGTTGTCGCTAACGAAGCGTTTTGCGTGTGTGCAAAAAGCTGGCGGTGAATCGTCTTGTCCAATACCATCACCGATTGTAATCTTATCTTCGTATACGGGCATATTTGGCATTTCTAATTTCATGGCGGCATCTAGGAATACGCAGGCACGATTGTTTGAGGTGCTGGAAAAACCGTAATTGACGATAGTAATCGCTAAGCGTCCGTTGTTATCCCCGACATTAGTAATGATTTTGTTCGCTAAATGTCGTTGAAGCGCGTTTTGTGTCAGTATTGGCAAGTCAGTTTCAATTAAAGCGTTTTTGAGCTGATTTTCCCTATAACCTTCTATGCCGAAAGCGGATGGAGTTACAATTAATCCCCCGACACCATAGGCGGCAACGAGCGGGAGAGCCAAAGCACCAAAAGACCCCCCAGTCAAAATAGTTGATCCGAGCAATCCGCCGATCATCTCGTTCTGAGTCATGAATTCGTTGACTTTCAAATCCCCAGGATTCTTAATCTTCACGCTTATCTTCAGATGGGATAACTCAGCCTCACCGAGTGCTGGCATTTTTTTATGTGCCAGTAAACCGTTACTGCTTAATTGTGGTAATAGTTTGCTAGGTGTGAGATTTGGCTCAGGTTGGTTTTGTAATGCATTGTTGTTTGTTGACGTATTAGAACAACAGTTCCCGGCAAAAAGTATTGCTAACAGGATAAAACGATAAATAAAATTTATTTTAATCGACATAGTTACGGTACTCGTCAGTCGTAAGTTCTCATCAGCTTACCCCTTGATTAGGAAGTATTATTCTTTCTAAAATAGCACCGTTAATACTTGTGGGAGAAAAAGCACTGCAAAAGTATATCAACGATGCGTTAAAAAGTTTTCGCTATGTTTTTTCAAGATCAAGCAGATGATTATTGTTTTGTGCCATTGTGATTGGTTCATGGGGGCTTCAATGCATGAGGATTCAGCTCAGGGCGGGTAGTAAGCCAATACGATTTCAAGGTTATTTTTGTCCGCAAATTCAATCATGCGTTTCATAAACTGCATTCTATGGCTTGAGTTCTGTGGGCCGTTGTCCAGGTTGATGGTTAACTGCTTGATGTGACTATTCTGTTCTTTATTATCATTCCACCAATGTTCAAGGCAGTCGACAATGAAATCACTGGTTTCGAATGAAACTCCAAACATAATCGTGAGTAGCCCTGTCATCCTATTCAAAATACCAAAAGGAGCCAACTTATCCTTGAGCCCCATATCATGGTCGCTCGCTTGTACGGCTTTTTTACAACGTGAGGTGCCGCCACGCGATGAATCACATAAGTCCACTTTAGCTTTGGTGTCGATCGAGATCCGTAGCGAATCTTCACGCAAGTCAGATTCCTTATTGATTTTATTGAGGTTGTCGAAAATAGCATCGGTTTCCGGAATCTTTTTAAGTGGCTCCGCTTTTTGCAATCGGCGCAGGCAGTAACCCAAACGATTCAGGATAGTACCAATGGATTTTTCACACGGCAAGTCTTTATCTGTCCAGCCTTTTTCTGTAATAAGGGCTATACGCATACCCTTGGCCGTGATGCGCGTATACTTAAACAGCGTCTGAAACTTTGGGTCAGTCTGGCTTTGAGGTTCGGCCAAAGCAATGATGTCGGCTTCCAGTTGCGGATTTTTTACTTCTGTCTTTTTATTACCGCGTGCCTTAAAATTTTCTACACAAACAATCCCGGTGCGCAATTCATTTATCCCCAGTTCTATCGTCTTACGATCTCAACCTAAGGTTTGTTGAACTAAACCGCTAACGCGGTGGCAGCCCACCTCAGCGTTGCGGTTAAT
>JBAXXH010000395.1:0-2268 GCA_037127995.1 Methylococcaceae bacterium
GGCTTGGAGAGGTGGCTGAGCGGCCGAAAGCGGCGGTCTTGAAAACCGTTGAGGGTTGATCCCCTCCCAGGGTTCGAATCCCTGCTTCTCCGCCAAATGCGAAAGATAACTGATTGTTTTTTAAGGACAATCGGTTTTTAAAAATATTCCTACCTTACTTCCTACCGTACTTGTGCTATGAGCTTTCATAGCACAAACATCAAAAACTATTTCTTATAAGCAGTTTACTATTCCGCATTACTTGCGGCTTTATTAAGCCTATAGACACGCTACCGCTTAACTTTATACCTGCATAGACCAGTCATTTTTGTGCCGGGGGGTAAGGTGGGTTCCCTATGTCTTTATCAATATCGCGCCGTGGTAGCGATTTTTACTGGTTATTTGCCCATAATTGACCTGATTAACTAATCACCACCCAAAGGCTTCGGCAATCGAATCGCTCCTTGTGCGTACTATAAATGCTGACTTGTTGGTTATAAAAATATATCCCCATAAGTACCCTCCTTTTACGATAGGCTTATAAAATACCTGCCAGCATCAAGCCAGCTAGAATTCCAGACAAAATAAAACCGGTGTTACCCAGCAAAACTTCATTAACCGTTGGTGGTGCTACCGGCTTCCGCTGTAAATTTAAAGACGCTACAAACTCAATTAAGTTGCCTTTTTTGTGCTATGGGTAGGGCACTTTGTTGCTTTATCATTATTACGCCACCAGCGAGCTTTTTAGGGCTGTGCTGTGCCGGTTCAAGCTGAAAGCCTCGCCTGTAACTAACAGTAAGGTTGCCCTTTAATTTCAGATAAAAAAACCGGTGTTTACCCGGTTTAGTTTGTTTGGCACTGACCGCCAGCTTACGACCCAAACCGGTCATCGACATCCCATAATTGACTGTCCGGTTCACCAAGAAAAGTGGACAGTCGACTCCAGTGAACCTACTGACACTAAGGGCCAAATGCAGACGGTCATAAATTTTACAAAATCAACCGTAACTGACCCCATCGCTTGCATCGTTTGTGTTAAACCCATTCCAATGGTATGTTTCTATATCTAAAACTAAACAAAGGTCCAGTCATGGAAAAGAATAAAAAGCCAGATAAACGCTCGACTGACTGGCTTAAGACACTAAAAAAAATGAAGGTTGATACTAGCCGACTATCATTAAAGGAATTAAGCGCTTTTAGGGATTTCGATCTGTATTTAAATGAACCAATCCATGGTCCCGCACCATTTCAATATTTGCTGAAAAGTTTTAGAGTGTTGACTTCGTTTGCTCTAACAGCGGTATATACGAACAGTTCCGACGCTTTATCAAGATGTTGGGAAGAATTAGATCGACTGTTCATGAATGAAACAATTTTTGATGATGGTGTTTTTGTGCAGTCCTGGATATTTTGTGATTTTCCATATGGCCCGGAGAATCAAACAGCTTTAGATTATTTTGAAATATTTATAAAAGAATCAGGACTTGTCGAAAATTATCAATATTTTATAGATCAGATGCGCAAATCTCGATTAGGTCTCTATCAAGAAATAATCAGTAGTAAAAAAACGATAAAACTTCAAGAACTGTTTACAGGAAATGTTGTTAATATTGAAAGGTCAATAAAGGATTATGAGAAAGGAGAGATTTTCTTAACGCGCCTTATCGAAATAGAAGGAGAAATCTATTCGTTTGGAGATCCGAAATGTTGGCCAAAAGAATATAAATTGAGTTTAGAAAATATGGTTAAGGCAAAGCTGTTTTATTTTGATGCGGCGAACATTGAGAAACAGTATGAACGATTTATGAAATTCGCCGGTCCGTATTGGATGTCGTGTGTGGTTCAAGATCAAAACTGTCCGATATTGCAGCCGGATCACTATTTGAAATATCGAAGATAGACTATAAAGGGTATCTCTCAAAATTCTCACTCACCTAAGAAGAAAAATGCAGCAGACCAACGAGTTAGTTTGGTAGCTAAAGAGCAATTCAATATCCATGTCCTTTGGGCATGGATATTGAATTTAGTACGACCGTTATCTTCATCGCATTACTGGGTTTAGAATTATGAGCAAGTTATAATTTGTCATCGGGTTAAACTTTACTATTTAAGGACTTTACGCATGGCGAATAAAAAATCATGGCTAGCTACTCCCCCCAAGAAAATTAAGCCGGCCGTCCCTGTTTCAACGCAATCATTGCTAAAAGAAAAAGCAGACAAGCTCATTGATGACGTAATTAGTGCTTGAACGGAATTAAATTAATTAATATAAAACAATGAGTTGTGATA
>JBAXXH010000396.1:0-2260 GCA_037127995.1 Methylococcaceae bacterium
TCCGTAAATCCCCCGATCCTTATATAGAAGAATCTTATTACCTGTCGCCTTATCCACAAGAACTAAAACTCATTAATCAGTTATAAAATCACTTGTAAAAAAAACGGTTATCATCGCCAATACCAAGTGTTGCATTAAAGAAATTTAATAAGTGTTATCGTTTTCGCTAATTTCAGAAAAGGAAAAAAATGCCAACCATATCCATTTTTTATGGTATCCAGATCATGATGTATTTTTATGACAATGGAAAACACAATATGCCGCACATCCACGCTGAGTATCAGGATGACGAAGCGGTTTTTTCAATTTTAGATGGCGAAGTTATTTCTGGCAGTTTGCCACGCAAACAAACGCGCCTGGTACAGGCTTGGATTGAGCTATATCAAGAATCTTTAATGATAGATTGGAAATTAGCCGTAACAGGTCAAGAGCCATTCCGCATTGAACCGTTAAGATAACGTTGAGGTGTTTATGAAATTTATTAATGTAGAGCCTAAAGATAATTATATTGTGCGGATTTTTTTAGATGATGATTCGATAGTTGACTTTGATGTAAAGGCCGAATTAGAAAGAATCCCCAGTTACAAACCGCTTTATGATAAATCTTTGTTCAAGACAGTAAGGTTTACAAATAAACGACTCTATTGGAGCGATAAGTTTGATTTTCATTTGGATCAAATTTTGGAACGTGGACATCTTGTGAAAGTTGACGAGAAGGCACAAATTGCGTAATCCAACCTTGGCTTATTAACAATGGCAGGCTAATGGGTGTCCATAATTATCAGGTTTTATGTGCGTGATGCGTACCCTACCCGGCTCATTAATCAGTTATAAAGTATAGTTGAGTTAGGTTGTTACTAATCCGACCGACTACCGAACAGATAGGTGGAAACAATTCATGGATATTAGTCTCATTATATCAGCCCACAACGAGGAGCAGTTTATTGCGGGTTGTCTCGATTCAGTTATTGAAAACGCTTCAGCACGTTTTGTCGAGATCATAGTTGTTGACAATGCCAGCACCGACAGAACCTCGGAAATCGCCAGCGGCTATCACCAAGTTCGTGTTATCCACGAACCGCTTAAAGGCATCACATACGCACGCCAGCGCGGGTTAATGGAGGCAAAGGGAAATCTGCTCGCATACATAGACGCTGACACAAGGTTACCACACGGTTGGTTTGATATGGTTGAGAATATCTTCAAGGAGTATCCACATATTGTTGGATTGAGCGGTCCATATCGATATTATGACGGCTCTTGGCTAATGAAAAACTTTCTTAATGCAATGTATTGGATTGTATTACCGATTGGTTATTGGTCTTTTGGCTATGTGTTAATTGGTGGAAATTTCGTTGCTAAAAAACAAGCACTAAAAGAAATTGGCGGGTTTGATAAAAATATTAGTTTTTATGGGGAGGATACCGATATTGGACGCCGCCTTCACGATAAAGGGCGAGTAGTTTATAACGCAAATCTATATATATACACATCGACACGTCGCTTTTATGGAGAAGGAGTATTAAAGCTCAATTCAATCTATTTTATAAATTATCTATGGATAGTCTTGTTTCATCGACCTTTCTCAACCACATATAAGGATATACGAATCGTTCCTCGCATGAAATAGTTTATCCGTGAGCATCGTGATGTCTCGATAGTTTTATGAATGGGCAAAATAAAATCACTAGGATACATCATATAACCCCTGCCTGATGAGCTTTCTAACTTCCTTGCGTAGTTTCGTATTGACATCTTTCCAGACACGATTTGCTGCATAAGCTGAATACATTATATATAACGCTAACGCTGATAACCAAAAAATTAAGGCCCTATCAAGTTGTGTTGTTACTATTATTTTATAGTATATATAGAGTGGAAATAGCACTGTAATTCCAAGTATCACAATTGATTGATACAGCTCGAGAAATTTAATTGGCGACTTGATGTTCTTTATTGATTTCGACAGCGGCCAAAGCTGATCTGCTACCGAAGACTGCCACAAAAAAGAATTCTGAAAAGTAAGTTTATTTATCCGTACTTCCAAAAAGGAAAGATACTCTTCAAGTGCTTTGACCGCAAAAACAGACTCCAGCACGTCATGAATTAGATAGTAAGAGACTGTGGTGATTGTTGCTACCACACCAATCCAAATGTATTTATTTGCATCTACAATAGAATAATTCCCAGTAGTGCTAATGAATGAACCGACATTCCGCACCCCAGCCAAGATAAGAATGATTTAAACTACACTTAGCGA
>JBAXXH010000397.1:0-2255 GCA_037127995.1 Methylococcaceae bacterium
AGGTTATCCGGTGTAAGGCGTGCCGGTGGATCTTTACCAACTGGCAATCATTCAGACTTGGCTTGATTGAATGGATCAAGTAATTATATAAACGCGGTTACCCCCCCACCGACAAAACCGACTTAACCAACAAAACAACGGGTAATCCTTCAGGCATGGCTTGGCTTGATTGCATGGATCTTGTCTGGCTTGAGTGCCATGGCTACACGCTGGCAGGTTATCCGGTGTAAGGTTTGCCGGTGGATCGTTTACCAACTGCCAATCATTCAGGCATGGCATGGACTGATTGCATGGATCTTGTCTGGCTTGGGTGCCATGGCTACACGTCGACATATAACAAAATTCAATAAATTTATTTTGTAGATTGACAATATAGAACCCCGCGTCATAATACACAAGACTTCAACACATTGAAGTTTATGGATTGGCGTCTATATTATCTAAAGGCACAAAGCCGCTTTAGCGGTTTTTTATTGTGCAAAATCCAGCGCGTTATTATGCTGGGTTAAGTTAGGCACTCGTAAGAGTGGACGGACTTTAGACCGTTACGCCAACCTGATTTAACCCGACACCCTACCATTCCGGTATTGGTGCGGATTACCTTGCAAGGGAATTACCGCAATGAATGCACCTACCCACAAAAAAATACCATCCTTCATAGACCTAGTTGGTTTTGACGTAAAAAAACTTACTGCCCATTGGCTAAATGATAAGCAAGTCTATACATTAGATGGAAGCGACGAAGATATTGAGCAACTAAAAAGCGCGGTCGAGAATGCACAACAGCTCTTACATAGTGGGATTGAATCAATCAGCGGTTTACTGTTAACCATAAAAATGCACTGCCCTAAAGAGGTCAGCAATGACGACGAGATAGGCGCAATGTGGTTAATGGGTGAACTTAGCCGCGCATTGTCAGTGGTTAATGAATCATCATACCGGCTTGGTATGGCGATTAGTGGCGATGTAGAGTAAAACCAAACCAACAAGCATAAAAAAAAAATAATAGCCCTGCTTATGTGGGGCTTTTTTGTGTCTGATATTCTGGCAGGCATTGCCAACGCAAAACAAGCCAAAAACCAATCTATCTTCTATGTAAGAAGATACATAGAAATAAAAAACCCACTGTTTACGGGATGTGTAGACTGATAAGCGGATTTTATTTAAAAAAGGGTACGCCTACGGGTACACTTAAAAAATAGGCTACTTGTTTTTAGGGCAGATAATTTTAATTATTGTTGACTTGTTTGATGAATCGTTATCTTTTGTTGTGGGCGGTTCTGGCGTATATCTGAATTAAGCAATCAAATTAATAGGCCGGGTAACACTGGCTTTTTTATGCCTAAATTGTTGGCATCTGTTGCGGGTGTTTTTTTAAAAGTGCGCCATGAGTGCGCCACAGGAATTTTAGGCATAAAAAAAGGACTGGGATAAAATCCTAAGTCCTTGTTTTTATTGGTGCCTCGGGCCGGAATCGAACCGGCATGGCCTCACAGCCGAGGGATTTTAAGTCCGACGGAATGATATTTATAATCAATGAGTTATAGCTGGAAGCATTGAATTCATTGAAAATGGATAAATCATGATGAAACTTGATTGAATAGAATTTAATGCTTGATT
Organism: Methylococcaceae bacterium; assembly: GCA_037127995.1. Classification (GTDB taxonomy): domain Bacteria; phylum Pseudomonadota; class Gammaproteobacteria; order Methylococcales; family Methylomonadaceae; genus Methylobacter_C. Next base: position 1,621 of record JBAXXH010000397.1, read on the forward strand.
GGCAATAAATTGGTAACAAAATTGCTCCATTTTTATAAACTGTTACTCAGCTAGCCTTATCAATTGATAGCCTTTTTCTGTTTAATTGCGTTCAACTTTTGACTTGCGGTGATTGCTTCTTCATCAGTATCCAACCAATCTTTACGGACAGTACCTGAAGACCATCTTCTGCCCTTCCCTACTCTCAAACCAGCGACCAATCACCGAATATGTCTGGCGTTATAAACATATGGTAAAACCGGTGCATATTTTTGTCCGGGTCTTACCTTTCCAGATAAATATGCTTCATAGCTCACCTCTGTTTTTAGGACGTTGTGGATCAGTTATCGTAGGCTTTTAATAAGGTATAGGGCGCGGTTAAACCTCTGACCACAACTGCCCATAGGTTTGAATATTTTCTGCTACACCTTGTCAGTGCTGCATCGACCTTTTGAAGGTATAGCAAGTGATCTAGATCCGCGCATTCCAAGCAAAGTGGATTCGCTTTCTCCATTTTCAAAAATTACCCTTGGCCAACTTAGCGCCACATTCCGAGCAAACCGATGGGTTAATGATCGAAAACACGACTATCTCGCTTGAATTTGTGATTGGTGGTTATTTCCCATAAATGCTCTTATCTAACTTAAAGTGGTAAT
>JBAXXH010000398.1:0-2251 GCA_037127995.1 Methylococcaceae bacterium
TTGAAAAACTCAAGTGACATAGGTTCGAGAGGAATGGTTGGGTTGGACGCTTACACTGGTTTTATCTCTCGCAATGATTTCATCATAGGTAAACTTTCTCCAGCGGCCTTCGGGATTGGTTTCTGCATTAAAGGTTTCGTTGCGTTGATGTCGGTTAGCGGGATGGTAGCAAGCAATGAAGTCTTTCAACACGTCAAAGTTTAACGGGTTTTTCTTGAGTGTGTGATGAATGTTGGTTCTGTAGTCATACACCCAGATTTCTTTTGTCCAGGGGTCTTTGCTGGCGGGTTTGTTATCAAAGAAAACTACATTAGCCTTTACGCCTTGTGCATAAAATATACCGGTCGGCAGTCGCAAAATCGTATGCAGGTCGGTTGTTTCCAATAATTTTTTACGAACCGTTTCCCCGGCACCGCCTTCAAACAACACATTATCAGGTAATACCACCGCTGCCACGCCTGTGGTTTTGAGCATGGAACGGATGTGTTGAACAAAGTTTAATTGTTTGTTGCTGGTGGTTGCCCAAAAGTCTTGACGGTTGTACGTTAAATCATCTTTTTCTTGTTCGCCTTCATCATTGGTAAAGGTTTGCGAACTCTTTTTTCCAAAGGGAGGATTGGCTAACACGTAATCATAGGTTATAGGTGAAGCCGCTATCAACGCATCGGCAGGCGATATAAAATTATCACTTTCAATATCGCCAATGTTGTGCAGAAACAAATTCATCAAAGCCAAACGCCGGGTGCCTGCAACAATCTCGTTGCCAAAAAATGTTTCCAGCTTTAAAAACTGGTTTTGTTCTTTATCCAATTGATTATTGGCAACCATATAATCATAAGCCGCCAAAAAGAAACCGCCGGTGCCACACGCAGGATCGGCAATCGTCTTCATGGGTTGTGGCTGAACACATTCAACCATGGCACGAATTAAAGGCCGAGGCGTAAAGTATTGCCCTGCACCGCTTTTAACGTCTTGGGCATTTTGCTCCAACAGTCTTTCGTAAATATCACCTTTTACATCGGCACCCATGACCAACCATTGTTCGCTGTCAATCATATCAATGATTTTGGCAAGCATGGCAGGGTCTTGAATTTTGTTTTGGCTCTTGGTAAATATCTGCCCTAAAATCCCTTTGGCCGTGCTTAACTCACGCAGTAAAATTGAATAATGCAATTCCAGTTCCGCACCTTTTTTATTCGTTAAACTTTCCCAGTTGTAATCTGCCGGAATATTGAGTTTGCGGTTATGCGGAGGCTTGGCGTATTCATCAGCCATTTTTAAGAACAGTAAATAGGTGAGTTGCTCTAAATAATCGCCGTAACCGACACCTACATCACGCAGGGGATTACAGAAACTCCAGACTTTGCTGACGATACTGGAAGTGTTATTGCTCATTTTAATTTATGTTTTAATCCCGAAAGGATGATATTTTTATAGATCATATTTATTCATTTTTTTAACCCAAAAGGGGTGAAATAATTATTCTATCCATTCAAACAAGTATTTTTCATCATGTTCTATTGCGAATTTTTGTAAGAAATAAACATATTCTTCTTTAAAGGTTTTCTTCCTGTGATGTTCTTCCTGATTGAGTATATATTCATAAACATTTTCAATTTGTGAATGTGAATATGAAAATGCCCCATACCCTTCTTGCCAGGAAAACTTGCCCTGAATGAAATTTTTTTCGTTTATAAAATTGGACGTGTTGTTTTTAATATCTCTAACCAAATCAGATATACACATTGCAGGTTTTAATCCTATAAATAAATGAACGTGGTCGGCTACGCCATTTACAATAATTGGTTTTTGTCCTTTTCCAGTAATTATACCTGACATATATTTAAACACTTCGTCTCTCCACGGTTTTTGCAAAAGGTTTTGCCTGCCTTTTACAGCGAATACCACTTGTATGTATATCTGAGAAAATGTTCCCGCCATCATTTATACCCCCATTTGAATCTTGTTTATTGCTTGATGTCTTTTAAGCCCGTAGGGCTGTCATGATTATAGAAAACAATATATTCGGTTTTTTTGAACCCTGAAAGGGTGAAATGATTATGGCATGTATAATCATTTCACCCTTTCAGGGTTTTGTTTGATTGTTGTATATTTTCTATAATTGTTTCATCTCTATAATCGTTTCATCCCTTCGGGATTGTGGATTACCTGCATATTTACACCAATTTCCCTTCAAAGGCTTTCTTTAAATATCTATAATCATGCTATCCCGTTGGGATTATGTCTTTTA
>JBAXXH010000399.1:0-2230 GCA_037127995.1 Methylococcaceae bacterium
ATGTCAATATTTTTCTGTTATTTTTTGCATTTACCCTGGGATTTAAAGTAGATACGCAAAAAGGTTAATTACGGATCTTTGCGATTCTATAGATATGCGCTGTTTGAGTGTGAGGAAGTTGATTAAATAACAAGGCCATTGCAAACAACGACCTTGTTTTTCTTTTTTAATTTAACAATTTTGGTATCGAAATTAGCCATAATGTCATCAAATTCTTTTTGTATAAAGGATTTAAGTAAGGCTTGTTCATTTTCTGCCCTCAACAAAACGGTAGAGGCACCTTTTTCAAAGTGACGACAATCTGCAATGATTGATTTAAAGTGATAATTTCGCGGGATCGGAAGCGATAATGGTCATGCACGGATCTAACTCGCCCTGTGACAAGTCTACAAAATAAATAGCTTTGTGCTGTTCATTGAAGCATTGATCAATCAGGTAATCGCTACGAGAATTTAAGTACTTCCATGTTCTTGCATGTAGTTCCTCAAGTTGCGCCTCTAGCCCTAGCATTGCGACGCATGTCCCATAAGCTCCCTCCATTTAGCTTTTTGCTGTGATTTTTTCCTTCAACAAAAACATAGGGAATCAGCTTGTTGATATAATCATCAGCGACCTCATCTAATGCGCTATAAAGAAAGCCCGCTTCGGTTATTAAAGTGCCATAGTAAAATTTATTATCAATCAACATACGCGTCCAGCACCCATGGATTTTTCCTCTGTAGGGCTTTATAGCGCCAAGAGTATTCTTTGTTGTTACGAGCAAACTATCGAACAATACCGGCTTTGCTTTTTTATATGCTATGATTAATTCAATAATCCTCTAAATATGTTTTTAGTCATAAATAATTCTGGACTTAATATCAATAAGTTAACTCAATTTTATTCGGTCGGTTTGTCCAGTAATTTACATTTCTTAAGGTTTCCGAAATGAAAAGACCTGTCATTATCAAAACTGTTGTGCTGGTTGTATCTATTGCGGCGGCTTTATCAAGCCCGGTAACTTCATGGGCTGATGAACTGTTTACGGTTCCTCGCTCAGCAGTGTATCAAGCGATTCAAAACAAGTCATTGAAGGATACTTTGGCTCAAGTATCTCAACGATCTGGCATTGTCTTTAAAATTGATACTGAATTGAGTAAGGATGTAGTTCGCCAATCAATCGCGGCTGAAGATTGGAATGCAGCTGTTAAATCCTTGCTGAGTGATTACAATTACACGCTCGTGACTGAAGGTAAAAGCATTAAAACGGTGATAGTGACTGGTCATGCAGGGAGCGGCTCTTCAGCTTCGCATGTTGTGGCATCTGCCGAACCAGCGGAATATCATGATCTCATAATGATAGCTCCAACGACAAAGCCTTTACCTAAAGCGTATCAAGACTTCCCGGCAGGGTCAGTCATGGCGGTCAATATCCCGGTAAAAGCAATCATGGAGTTAGGGAAAGGAAAAACTGCAAGGTTTGATTTGCCTATAGGCCAGTATAACGTAGCGCATGATAATACGGTTAATGAAGCAGATGGCAGCAGAGCCTAGGTGGGTCATTTGGCGGATGAAGGTCAGGGCTACCGTGTATTCATGTCAGAAGGCACCGGTGGGACTATGGGGCATATAACAACGCCTGAAGGGACTTTTAATCTGGAGTCCTCAGGTGGCTCAATGTACCTTGTTGACACTGGCAAACTCAGTCATTTAGGCTTTGCAGGCGATACGGGTATAACACTTGCGGCTACTGCTATGACTAACAATGACCTTGCAACCAAAGCTGATAATAATCTACCGTTAATTGCTGTTACCTCGCCCCCAATAGTGAACTCTTCTGTTAAGCCAGTGTTGGATATTATGGTTTTGTATACCACTCAAAGCTACACAGCTGCCTATGCCAAGCAACGCTTAGCCTATCTAGTGACTGCAAGTAATCAAGCTTACACCGACTCAGGAATCAACTTAACGCTGAGAATGGTGTATGCGGAGCCTACTACTTATACCGACAAAGATGTTAACGGGACAGCGTTAGACAATTTAGCTAATGATAGTGGCATATTTGTTGGTACTGCGGAGAAACGAGCTCTGTATGGTGCCGATCTGGTATACCTGTTCCGTCCGTTGAATGCAATAACGCAAACAACCTGCGGCACAACTTATCTTGAAATGGCTGACGGTCAAACGGCTGATAAAAGGTTCAGACACCCAGATCTCTAGGATTTTAAGTCGACCCCACTTTGAATACCAT
>JBAXXH010000400.1:0-2217 GCA_037127995.1 Methylococcaceae bacterium
CATCTCTTTTTCAGTCTTATACCAAAAGAAACTGCCACCCGCACTCTGCTCGTGACCGTCTTCAATATAAAATCCAAATGGAAACTCAAGAGGATTTCTTCCTTGAGCCTCGTCTAAAGAGTTTTTTAAATCTGCTTCCGTGTTCATTGGCTATTTACCTTTTTAAAATATTGTTATGATTTAGCAGACACGACAGTTTTAATGCCAGTGATTGGAATATCGCCTTTATATAATTGTTTAGAAAAGTCGGGGATTAATTTTGTCATCCTGCGTTGATAATCACCTTCCCACACTTCCTTTAGTTTATCCCTGGCTAATTCATTGATATGTGCTTTACCTGATGCGTCAATTAAAACCATTGCCGTATCCTCTATACCCGTTATATCATTTTTATGCGTGGTGATTGCAAAGAGAAAGTCATCTTTATCTTTAATCAGAGTTGCTAATAATTCATCCAATAACTCTTCAAATTCATATTCATATAACTCATATTCCATTTTGCCGTCATTGAGCAAAGCGTTTTCAAAAACTATTTTAAGGTCTTTTGCTGTTGTTTTCATGGTTTTAAGGTTGATTTAATGTGTTTTATTGGGCTAACAAAGTGGTAATAGCTGACTTGGCATTACACTGCGCACTTATTTCTGCCAGCTGTAATTCATTCAATTTATGTTTGATAGCTTCAGTGCCGTTAAAGTCAAATGCTTGATAATCCTTTTTGGCAAAGGTAACAATTTGACACTTCTTAAAGGGCTGATTTTCAAACGGCATTTTTGTAGCAGTCAGATTCAATGGTGCAGTGCCTTCCAAACCGGGTGCATAAATCATAAATTCACCTTTCATCGCCAGCACGGCACGATATTGATTGGTACCGGTTAGGTACAAGTACCCTACCTCAACCTCTTTTTCTTTTAATTTCATCTTGTTAAGCGCCTTGATTTATTTCATTCCCGATTGAACCCAATGCACGTTTTTTGGTTACCAACAGTGGCTGTACCGGCATTCCAGATTTGATTGCATCTAAACGGTCAAAGAGCATTGAAAATTTTCCGGTTTTGACGGGAAAATTGTCAAATCCGCCCCATCTAAATTTATATCTTATTGATTTAATAGTATAGTAATACTGGATACGGAAAAGGCTTGATGCCGTTTTACACGTCTGGAGTCCCTTATCAATCCGGATTTTTCAAGTATTTTCGTTGCAAAAGCTGAGCAATATCGACTTCAATCGAGCCAAATGCAACTATCCACACTATTGCATCGTAAACTTCCAACCATGCCGATTGCCAAGCCCAAACAATCACCATCCCAATTAATCCGGCAAAAACAATCACGGTTGCCCACCAATAACTTAGCCGGTATTTAGACACCTTATCAGGCAAGCGTACTTCCAACTCAAGCAAAATGATCAACGCAAACCAGAATACAGAATTAATTACCGCAAACCACTCATGGTCATGCACATAACCGACAAACACCAGCGCAATAACCGCGATCAAAAAGCTGCGTATTCGCTGCAATTTTTTTTCAGCCATCAGATCGGCACAGTTGGCTTCCAGTTCATACAGCACCAGCAACATCAGCCAAGCCAAACTATCAACCGCGCTAATCAAGGTATCAACCACCGCATAAATAACAACATTAAGTGTTATCAGCACTACAATGGCTAACTTGAACGTGGGATAAGCAATGGATGAGAAATACTTAAACCCAAACATCTGTAAATTCATGATCCCGCTCAGCTCTTAATTTAAAAAAGTCATGCTTTATTGTAAATCGTAGCCACCGCTATGTTATTTATCGCGCAAAAGTCTCATTGTGTTGACGTTCGATACCTTCGGTTAAATTAATACCTTCGTCATTGAACAGATCGCCGGTAAAAAACAAACGCATATTGATGATCCAAGCAATTTTTTTAACCTTATTGTTTTCTATAATGATGGTTGACAGTTTATTATCGTTATTAACAATCATCGCTACAATTGTTTTTGGATTATTAATGTCTTCTTTTAGCGCTCCAGACACAATATGCTGAGCCGATTCCATTGTCAGTACTCGATCATCCGTATGAATTAGCTCGGCGTTATTGGCATTTTTAAGTGACTGCGCATCAAAATAACCAATATCGTAGACAATCTTAAACATTATAACCATCATAATCGCGCCACCAAAAACAGAAAGACCAATTTTTAATCGCCTTCTAACACGAGGATTTGATAA
>JBAXXH010000401.1:0-2213 GCA_037127995.1 Methylococcaceae bacterium
CTTGCATCAGTAGTATTCTCTACAGTGTTTAAAAGAGGAGATATTAAAATAAATTGTTAATCTTTGACAATTCGATGTATTTGATTCAAGAAAGATTTTGAAAGAACTTTATCATTGCGTAGCCCGTATGAAGTGAAACGGAATATGGGAAATCGGTGACACGAAACCCCAGATTCCACTTAAGCTCCATCCAGGCTACTCGCTAGCGCTATCCACCCTACAATTTATGCGCCTTACAGGTTAAACAAGGTAAATATGACCAGATTCTTGAATGTCTGCTGCTTTATTTTTTCTGACTATAACGGGCATTATCCAGATAATCTTTCTATTTGATAGCTTCGGTCCGTAAGATTGATTTCTCCAATGACCTCGCCGCCAATGAGCGCGTAACTCCGTACTACTATCCACCATTGTGTTTGACAATCGTTCAAATGATCTGCCACAATAATTTATTTTGGTATAACCCATAGAAATCAACTTTGACGTAGTACGCTGAATATCTTTAGGTTTCGTTGCTGTGTTTATTTTTTTCAAGTAATGATTTTGGCGTGTCAATTGGCCAGCTTGATTCAATGTCATCTGGATAAGCAGACAAATAGCACAATCCATTGATTATGAGTTTTAAAGACTCTTTGAAAACAGGGTATCCCTCAGCTAAATCTGATATTTCCTCACGAATGCTTTGATGTCTCCTGCTTTTTATTTCAATACCTTCTATATCAAGAGTTTCTGATTCCTTGTTAAAAGACGATTCTCTTTACCTCAAGTCATCGTTAAGGAATGCGCATGAAATAACTTAGGCATCTTGCTCCCTCTTCCTCCCTCTGGGAGAGGGCTGAGGGGATATAAATGGTTAAGTTATTTCGTGCTCGTTCCTAAGCGATTTTTCTGCTGCTGACGATATTTTTTGTGTTGAATCCTTTAAAGACAGAGAGGAATAGTAATATTTATCTATTTTCGTTATCCAGTCAAAGCGTGACACTGCACCCGTTGTAATCGCACGATTTGTTGTTAAAACAATATTTATTGAATCACTGGGAATTACAGAAACATAAGCACCATCTACAAAGCAGCCTTCACCATCTAAATCTAAGTCAGTTTGAAGACCAAAATTCATGTAAAAAATATTGTAGGGAAATTGTAGTGCTCCTATTTGTATTTCATCTGCATCTGTATATCTAAACTGCTGCGTTATTTCGTTGCTGAAATGAAATATTTGTCTACCGTGACAGCCCCATGCAGAGTAGTGCATTGCAAGAGATTGCTCATTAACCAGATTTTTTCCATTACTTGGTCTTTGGTCAAATGGCAAAAGTGATAATTCATCGTTGTAATTATTTGCTATTAATGAAGCTATAGCTGTATAAGTTTCATAGCTCGGCAGTGTTGATGTGCCAGTAAGATTTTGATATAGGGTAGTCGCTTGCCTCGCAAAAGGTCACGACATTCTGTAGCGTTCTGGGTGGTATCGCTCTGTTGATTTCATAAATGTCCAAAATAGCCTAGCGCGAAGCTCTTCTGGAGAGTTTAGTTAGGCTTGGTTGTTAAATAACTTGTGTTCTGTTGGGGGGTTCGCACCTCGCGCCTTAAACGCTAATTATCTTTTATTGAACTTAACAATATTTATTGATCCGTTCTGAAATGGCAATAAGATGCTTGCCAAGTGCTTCACATTCTTCGGCAGTAAGATCAACCCCCTGATAAGCTTTTGGCACATTGCTGTTTGCGTTTGTACACGACACAACAAGACGGACAAGCCCCTGAACAGCCTCTTCAACGGCGACTGAGTATGAGTACTCGCTATTTTCTGTTTCCGCCAGAAGATTGAATTCGGTCATAGCCATGTTATTTCCTATGTTTGCCTAACGCAATACATACGACATCAGTTGTCGTATAAAAATTATGGGTGGTCGTGTAACCATATTCAATTAATATAACATATTATTTTTGTTGACCGCAGTATAAATAAACGCGCCACAAACACAACGGAAGAATTATCTTGGTCAAGTTCGCCAGAATATTCAAACCTCCATATTGGCATAAAAAAGCCCCGATTGCTAAAAACAACCGGGGCTTTTCATTTCTAAAGCAGAAGCTTAAAGCAATAAAGCTTTAAGACAGCACGATTACATCATGCCGCCCATACCACCCATACCGACCATATCAGGCATGCCATGACCTTTGTCATCGCTTGGTGCATCAGCAATCATCAC
>JBAXXH010000402.1:0-2202 GCA_037127995.1 Methylococcaceae bacterium
AAGGCAAAGCGGTTTTTGATTCGGTCATTATAGTCACGGACAGAAATGTACTGGATGCCCAGTTACAAGAAGCGGTGCAGCAAATTGATCATCAAATGGGCGTGATTTGTGCGATAGACCGTGAGCAATCATCCTTGCCGAAAAGTCATCAGTTAGCGAAGGCGCTTATATCTGGCACACCAATTATTGTGGTGACCATTCAAACTTTCCCCTTTGCGATGGAAGCGATTTTAACGGAAAAATCCTTGGCCGAGCGCAGTTTTGCGGTGATTATTGATGAGGCGCATACCTCGCAAACCGGCAGTACGGCGCAAGGTTTACGTGCGGTATTGGCGATGGAGTCAAGACAGAAAATGGATGAAATGACCGTCGAGGATTTATTGCTGGAAGTGCAAAAATCCCGCGTCAGACCCACCAACGTCAGTCATTTTGCTTTTACCGCCACGCCAAAACACAGCACCTTTAGTCTGTTCGGGCGTATTGACCCCAGTGATAATCTGCCCAAAGCGTTTCATCGCTATACCATGCGCCAGGCAATTGAAGAAGGCTTTATTCTGGATGTGCTGGAAAATTATACGCCGTACTCGGTTGCGTATAATCTGAAAAAAATGATTGATGATGATCGGCGGGTGGATAAAAAATATGCCCGTCGGGCGCTGGCCAAATGGTTGTCCTTACATCCGACCAACGTGACCCAGAAAGTGGATTTTATTCTGCAACACTTTATTGAAAACGTGGCCCATTTGCTGAATGGTGAAGCCAAAGCGATGGTGGTGACCGGCGGTCGTGCAGCGGCAGTAAAGTACAAGCTGGCTTTTGATAAAGTGATTAAGGCAAACAATTTGCAGGGTGTTCGGGCTTTGGTGGCTTTTTCCGGCAAAGTGAAAGGGACGGAATTAGGCGACGACGAAGGTTTTAACATTGCCCCCGACGCGGATTATTCTGAAAGTAATATGAACCCTGAAATAGGTTCGCTGGATTTACGCAAAGCCTTTGAGCAGAAAGAATACCGTGTGTTGCTGGTCGCCAATAAGTTTCAGACCGGTTTTAATCAGCCCAAATTAGTGGGCATGTATCTGGATAAAAAAGTCAGTGGCGTGGAAGCGGTGCAAACCTTGTCGCGGCTTAACAGAACCTATCCGGGCAAGGATAAAACGTTTGTCATTGATTTTGTCAATGATCCGGCTGTGATTCTCAGTGCTTTTGCCCAATACGATGACGGTGCCAAACTGGAGGAAATTCAGGATTTGGATGTGGTCTATGAGCTGAAACAACAACTGGACGCGCAAGGCATTTATAATCTGCATGATTTGGACGTTTATAAAAAAGCGCGTGCCAGATCAGTGCTGAAAGGTCAGGCGGATGATTCAGTTCATAAGGTCTTGTATGCCGCCACACAACGGTCTACCGATATTTTTAATACCCAATTAAAAAGTCTGATAGAAAACATTAAGCAATGGGAAAACACGTTCCAAAAGGCGAGTCAGGCCGGTGATGAACTTGCCCGACAACAAGCTGAACATCAACGCAGTGAATATACAAAAGCGCGTGAAGCCCTGATGTTATTCAAAACCCGTTTGGGACGCTTTGTCAGGGTCTATAACTATATTGCCCAACTTATCTTTTTTGGTGATGCCGATCTGGAAAACTTCGCCTCGTATGCCAAGCTGTTGGCCAAACGCTTACAAGGCGTCGCGCCGGAGCAAATCGATTTGTCTTCGTTGGTGATGACCGGTTATGCAATTAAAGCAGAAGGGTTGCCGGAAGGTGTAAAAGAAGAGTTGCTTTTAGAGCCCATTAAACCTGATGGTGGCACCGGCAATGATCGGGAAAAAGAATTTTTAAAGGACATCATTAAGCGCATTAATGATCTTTTTGGTGACATCGCACCGATTGTTGACCAAAAGCATTTTGCCGCGCAAATTGCGCAAAAAACTCGGGAAAACGAGTTGGTCACCGAACAAATTAACCAAAATACCAAAGCACAGGCCATGACCGGTGACTTAGCCAGTGCAGTCGCGCAATCAGTCATTCAGGCAATGGCTTCTCATGATGTTATTGCCAGAACCCTGTTAAAAGACCCACAAAGCATGGAAAATTTTGTCGGGATAATTTACGATCTGGTTAAAGCGGGGAATGGCAATAATATGTTCAGACACCCTGATCTCTACTCAAAGCGTCCATTCAGTAGTATTAATAAAA
>JBAXXH010000403.1:0-2189 GCA_037127995.1 Methylococcaceae bacterium
AATACTTGAAAGCAACTGCTGGCAGTAAGCAAATATTAGGGTAGCTGAATGGCTCTGTCCGGCCATTTTACGACATTCAAAAATTTTAGCGTATGGCAGCAATAATACCCAAAGCTGTCGTTAACATTGAAGGTAGGAGGCGCTGCACGATCAAGTTTTGGAACTGATTGCGCTCTACGCCAGAACCCTCGAACGCAAACGACCCGACCGAAAAACACCTAGACCCAAAAACCGGAGCAGCCCCAAGCCCAGGCGGCAGTACCGCTGAGGCTTAACTTAATGACATCGGGTGGTGTGGGGAGGGCGGGAGAGAAACTCACCCTTAGTCGATTAGGCAACTATTTCTCCATACGAAGATGCAAAGTCTGTGATGCGTATGGGTGGAATTCTGGAAGTGCGCTTACTATTTGTTCATTCTCAAAACGGTGGTGCGCGATTGATGGAAAAAGTTCTTGCGGAACTGGATGTTTTGCATTTGGATTGTGAAACATTGACAAACCTTCACCCCATGTTTCATTGCAATTTTGGTCAACTAAATATTTAAATGGCTTAGGCAAACTTGCGTCAGGATTATGATCGTGATGAGTTCCAAAGCGAAACATTATTACACCAGGAGGAATAAATCCTGCTTGCCTTCCAATTCTGTTAAATTTTGAGATTGTTCCACTTGCTGAAAATAGGACGGCACTAATATTCTCGCCATTAGGTTGAAAGAAAAAACCCGATGGTATCTTCTTTCCTTCAATTTCATGAGTTTCTATGCGTATAGGATCGATAACAAGACGGCCTTCCTCATCGAAATGATGATCGTGACGAACACCGTATAAATAATTGACGAGGGCTGTTGATGTCCACAACATTGATTGATCGTCATGAAAATCTGCAATTGCAAATATTAATGGAATATCTTGAACATGTTTAAGCTTCCAATATTCTTTTTGAAGCTTGGAATACAAAGGACTTCCAAATTTTATTGGAATTTCATGAGCCAGTCGCCGCTTTATTTCTTCCGGCGAAATGAAATTTGGTGCCGTTTTAAAAAATGATATAGGATTATTGTTTCGACGCCCGACAATTGTGGCTTCTATTGCGACAGATTTTCCATATTTTTTTACTATAAAATCTGGTCTATCGTACTCGCGATCTATGAATAACTCTTCTTCTGTTAAATAGGAATAAAGATAAAGTTCCCAAAGTCGTGCATCAAAGCCAGTTGTTTGGAATTGCTCGATAAAATTACCATCAATATCAGCAAAGTGCGGCATTATTTCGGAAATAATGCGCCTTGCAGGCAAGAACATATTTTCCCGTTGTAACTTTACGAAACTAGGGTGGAGTTTCTTGATAGAGACAATAGTAGTAAATAAATCGAGAGACTTTTCTTTTTCTCCTTGGGGAAATATCTTTGAGTTATCTCTTGAGTGCCATTTGATTGCCCCTTCTATCCAAGTCATCGCTGTTTCTTTATCTTCTATGGAAGCTTGCAAATCAAAGCAGCGAAATTTTCCAGATTCGTCACGCCCAAGAATAATGCCAACAAAATCGTTGTCTATTGTGTCACGCAATAAAACTGCAAGTATGCTTTCGTCTTTATTTGCAAACCAACCGAGTTCCTCACTGATAAATGCAGCGGCAGGGCTTCTGGTATGCGATGCAAGCGCATTAAATCGTTTGATATCGATTGGCTTTATAATTACTGGTTTCATAGATGAATACAGATTGTTGTACTGCCTAACGCCTAAATCAGGTTCGCCGCAGGCGTCACCTGGATTTACTTGTTAGCTGTAATTTTAACTGTTAGTGTTTATAACGCTGACAATAAATAAAACTGAATTTACAAGATCATCTTTATTTATATGGATACCAGAGTCATGACTGCAAGCATTAAGAATGTCGAGCACCTCAGAGAGCTTTATGTTTAATGGGGCTACAGCGTCAAAATTAGTAATGATTTTACTTAAATTGCCAAGCATTAACTTTTGATAGTCATCCTCGAATTCAACTCCGGCCTTCAGATTTAAAATCTTTAAGGCGTTCTCGAAGTGCTTTCTTACGGTATTGCCTCTTGCTTGCAACTCATCTTGATCATCGTCCGAAATGTCGCCTATATCCCCTATGAGGCTGACGATTTTGTCGCTAAGGAACGAGCACGAAATAACTTGAGCAAGTAGTGGTTGTAATGCGGTAAA
>JBAXXH010000404.1:0-2153 GCA_037127995.1 Methylococcaceae bacterium
GACTTGACGGTGCAGGGGTCTGTAAAAAATCCGCTGGTCATCGGGCAAATAGACCTTACCAAAGGCGCAGTCAACATGACTGCTTCCGGTTTTGGTATTCGTGATATTGACCTTCACGCGGTTGCCTCCGGTGGGCAGGCTAATCGTCTTCAAATTAACGGTGCTTTGTTACCGGTGCTGCTCAAACCCGAAAATTCACCTGAGCAAGTGCAGCTAAACGGCTTGGTTACTATTAATGCAGACCTTCAAAAGATAGATGGCGTGCTGGCCGGACATTATAAAATTGATAGTCCACCGCTAACGATTTTATCAGGTTCCGGCACCGCGCCAACCAAAATTTCCTTGAAAGCCTCTGCACTATCGGGCCGTATTAACGGTGCTACGGTATCGGCAGATATGGATGTAAAGCTGGTGGGCCAGGATTATCTACGCGCCCAATTGCAAATTGATACCGGTAAACCGCAAACCCTGTCGGGTCAGATCACTGCATCAATCGTTGAATTTGCAGTGCTGAATGCTTATGCACCCCAGCTATCGAACATTAAAGGACAACTAAAAACCGACCTGACTTTGCAAGGCACCCTGGAAAAACCGGTTGCCGGCGGCGCAATACGTTTTACCAGTGGCGCTGTTGATATTAATGAACTGGGGCTTGCACTTCGTGACATTAAACTTCAGGCCTTGGCTTTAGGTGATAATAATGACACGGTTCAGATAACAGGTTCGGCAAAATCGGCGCAAGGACTTGTTAATCTTGATGGCTTCGCCAAGTTGCAAGCTAAAGCTGGCTGGCCTGTTGATCTGACTTTGAAAGGTGAAAACTTTGAGATCGCCAAACTGCCGGAAACACAAATTGCCATTTCGCCCGATTTAAAATTCGTGTTTGCTGAAAATAAAGGCAAAGTGTCCGGCACCTTAAAAGTGCCCAAAGCCCTCATGACGCTAAAACAACTTCCTGAAAATGCCGTAAAAGTCAGCCCGGATGAAATCATTCTTGGGGAACAAAAGGTCAAAGAAAAGACACCTGCCGCTCCCGGTATTGACGCCGATATCGACCTTGAACCGGGAAAGCAAGTCAGTTTTTCAGGACAAGGGCTGACAACCAATCTGACCGGTAAATTAAAAATCACCCAAGCCGGTGATAAACTGGCTATGCACGGTAATATCGATATGAACAAGGCCCGCTACAAAAGCTATGGTCAGGATTTGACGGTACGCAAAGGACGCTTCGTATTTAACGGGCCTGCCGATAATCCCTGGCTGGATGTAGAAGCCATACGCGTTTCAAAAAGCAAAAAAGTGACCGCCATCCTTAACCTGACCGGTTCACTGCAAAAACCGGAAACCCGCATATCGTCAGAACCCGCACTACCCGAATCGGAAGCGCTTGCTTACCTGATTACCGGAGGGCCATTAAACCAGGTGAGCAAGTCACAAGGTAATATGCTGGCCGCCGCCGCATTGTCATACGGTGGCGGGCAGGCAGCCTGGCTTACCGAAAAATTGGGTATCGATGAATTTGAAGTAAAAGAAGGAGAAACGCTACAGGATACACTGGTTGCAGTGGGTCAATACCTGACTCCCGATTTTTATGTCGGTGCCAAAGTCGGCCTGTTTAACAAACAAGCGGGAATGGTACTAAAACATAAAATCACCGGTTCAATCAATATTGAAACCCAAGCCGGAACCTCGCAACGGGTAAAACTAAATTATGAAATTGACAGGGACTAGTTCCGTTGGATGGGGCGGGTTCTTTTTTAACCCAACCTTTACCGCATTGCATACCTTTATTTCGTAACGTTTAACGGGTGGTTAAACCACAAATCAAAAAATAAACGTAAGAATCGGCTCAAATTACTTGAAATTAACGGCTTAAATGGCTAGGTGATAGCCATAATCCGTTCATTGGCCTCAATTGTCGGGTTACATTGACGCCAAAACCCCTGCGTCAGAATAGTTGTCGCCTTAAATTTTAAGAAAAAATAAAATTTGAGATTAGTGTTCGGCGACAACTACATTGACAATTTCGGGTAATTAAATTGGAAGATTTAAAACAAAAAAACTGTGCGACAAAAAAAGAGGCGGGGCTTGCAATCAAGGTAATTATTCAGACCCCTTAACCAAAGGAAGCCTGGGCACAGAAAATCCCGCCC
>JBAXXH010000405.1:0-2096 GCA_037127995.1 Methylococcaceae bacterium
GGATTATATCTGGATGTCAGCCGGATGCGCTTTGATGACCTTATGGTGGAATCCCTAGAGCCAAAATTTGCCCAGGCATTTAAGGATATGGCAGCCTTGGAACAAGGAGCAATTGCCAATCCTGATGAAAACCGGATGGTGGGTCATTACTGGTTGCGTAACCCGGAACTGGCACCGGCAGCGCTTAAAAATGAAATTATTGACAACCTGGATCAGATTGAAGCCTTTGTAAAAAAAGTGCATAGCGGCACCATCCGTCCACCACTGGCCTCCAAATTTACCGATGTGCTTTCTGTCGGGATTGGTGGTTCGGCGCTGGGGCCACAGTTTGTAGATGAAGCCTTGGTCGCCGATTTTCCGCCGATGGCCATTCATTTTATCGACAACACCGATCCTGCCGGTATCGATCACATCCTCAACCGTCTAAAAGACCGACTCATCAGCACGCTGGTTATTGTCGCCAGTAAATCAGGCGGCACGCCGGAAACACGCAATGGCATGCTGGAAGTAAAGCACGCCTACGAACAACAAGGCTTAAACTTCCCGGCTCATGCCGTTGCAGTGACCATGTTGGGCAGTAAAATGGACGAACTGGAGCGCATTGAAGGTTGGCTTGCCGAATTTCCCATGTTTGATTGGGTCGGTGGCCGCACCTCTGAAATGTCATCGGTAGGCTTATTGTCAGCCTCGTTGCTGGGAATTGATGTCCGCGCCTTGCTGGCCGGTGCCAAAACAATGGACGCCGCCACCCGTGTGCCGGAAATCAGAAAAAATCCAGCCGCTTTATTGGCGCTTTCCTGGTATTACGCAGGCAAGGGTAAAGGCGAAAAAGACATGGTGGTTTTACCTTACAAAGACAGCCTGCTACTGTTTTCGCGTTATTTGCAACAATTGGTGATGGAGTCTCTGGGTAAAGAAAAAGATTTGGCCGGTAATACAGTACATCAGGGTATTGCCGTCTATGGCAATAAAGGCTCCACCGATCAGCATGCCTTTGTACAACAACTACGGGAAGGCGTTGCCAACTTCTTCGCTATTTTTATAGAAGTGCTGGAAGATCGAAACGGCCCCTCAATCGAAGTAGAACCCGAGGTCACCGCCGGTGATTTTTTATCCGGATTTTTGCAAGGTACCCGGCAAGCACTCTACGAGAATCAACGGGATTCAATTACCCTGACCGTTACCCGCGTTAACCCCCAAACTGTTGGCGCACTGATCGCCCTGTTCGAGCGTGCCGTAGGCTTTTATGCCACACTGGTCAATATCAATGCCTATAACCAACCCGGCGTAGAAGCCGGAAAAAAAGCCGCTGAAACCTTATTGAGCCTGCAACGTAAAATACTGACCGTTTTAAAAGACAGCGACCAACCGCTAAAACTGGCGGCACTGGCAGAAAAGGCAGACGCTGGCGATCAAATTGAAAACGTTTACAAAATTGTACGTCACCTGGCAGCCAATCACCGTGGCGTTGTTTTGCACGGACATCAGGCAAAACCTGGAGAACTGGAAGTCAGTTACCTTATGGAAAAAAATACGGGACTATAAATGGTGCGTCATACTCCTTTCATCACTATTGGGTGTATGACACTATCGCTTATACACGTCCTTGAATATTGAGTTAAAGCCGTTTTATCATTAAAATCTATTTAAAATTCAGTGAATGACTACCAATCTTTTTTTTATAATATGCTTTAATCTCTTCATTATTCCATCTATAGTTTTTTTGTAAAAGTTCATAATGTCTTCAATTTTATTGGTAACTTAATCCTGCATGTTACTATTTTGATGAATTTTAATCTCTCCTTCCAATTTAAATCTTGCAATAGTAAGGCTCTTTTACAGATACTTAACCTAAAAACCAACGTTGTTCAATTGATAAAACGTATCCAAATGAGAAAATGGATCAAGCCATGCAGAATCATATTATTTTATTTATTAAAGGCTTGGCCATGATGTTTGTTAAGGCATTCTTAAGTCAGCGACTTAAACGCCATAAAACCGTAAAAAACATTTAAATATAATTCAAATAGCAATTGCAGTACTTATGTGGCGCAAACCGTTATGTGCCCCCACACTGCCGAACCTTTGACAGACGT
>JBAXXH010000406.1:0-2088 GCA_037127995.1 Methylococcaceae bacterium
ATCCTGCGACATTATTTGAATCGGTGGAAATCCCTGATGGCGCAGCTGAAAGGTTACACCATATCTACAGTCGAGCCGCGTAACTTGGAGCAATCAATCAATGGGATCAGACTCTAATACTGCTACCTTAAAAATATTAACATTAACAATCAATCTCTTGCGATTTAAATAAGCCCAAATAAGCGGAAAAATAAAATTCAAAAAGTGTTGAGAAGAACAGATTTCGATTCTATTTCTATTTAACTTGTTGATTTTTCGTCTATTGGTAGCTTTAAAAAATCACACTATGCATGCTTTTAAGAGGCAACCTGTTGATTGTTAAATTAATTAAAATTTAAGGTAGCAGTATTAGGGTCAGACTCGATTGAAAAATAAAAAAAGGTCAGACCCCTTATTAAAAACACATATTTGCATTAATGATGAGAATTTTGAGACAGGGATCGTTAAGACAATAGAGTGGTATTTAAACAAATAATCACGTACACACTTCTAGTGTTTACGTGATTTGGCTTTATCTTTGATAATTAAAAATACTATCAATGTCTCTGTTACCGTGAAGGATACGTATAATATCAATGCCTGTTTGCGAAGGGCGATAAAAAATTAAATACGAATCGACTGGAAATTTATACAGTTTGCAGTATTCTTCTCTCTGAACCCCAAGCCCGGGCGAACTTGCTAATAGTTCGCATTTTTGCTTTAGCATTGTCATATATTGGGACGCAATTCCGGATTTATCTTTGGCAATGAAATCGCGTATTTCTTTTAAGTCGTGTAGAGCCAGTGGGGTAAACCTTGCGCTTGCCATAATGATGATGCGGCTTTAAATAAGACCATTGAAAGCAGTGTCGCTATCAACCAATAGTTCTTGGTCGGCTTGGTGAATGCCGGCATTTAAATCGTTTTGCAACACTTGTAGTTTTAACTGTTGGTAAGCCTTGTATTCACTATCGGAGAGTATGACTGCGACGGGACGACCTTTTTTCTCAATAGTCACTGGGTTGCGTTGAGCCATATCGAGTAATGCACCAAAATGTGTTTTGGCTTCTGTTGATGTCATGTTGATCATTATATTCAATCCGTAACGGTTAAAATGATTGTTTTAATCATTATGCCTGTGACGGATAACTTATGCAAGAGTAGGGGTATGAAGTCCAACGGTACGAAAAGTTTCGCTAACGGCTATCTTAATTCATTTACAGTCGTTTTCTTGCAGATTCAGGTTCTGATTACTAAAAGTGACTCTTGCGGACGTTACAAGCGTTAAAATAGTTAAGCAAAGGTAAAAAGTGTTATTTTACTTACTATGTTTATTTGACTGAGTTTATTATCCAGTTATTACTATAAAAAACAATAAAATAAAGCTTATTTATATGGTAAAGAAAATGTTCGTTTTCTTTACTTTAAAGATAATCCAGAGTCTTTAAATTATTAAATACGAATCATATTAGACATTAGCGCAACTTTTCGTACCCTTGGACTTCATACCCCATGACCATGACAACGAACAAAACAGCACTTATTACCGGAATTAGCGGGCAGGATGGTGCCTACCTTGCGCAGCTACTGTTGATCAAGGGTTATACTGTTTTTGGCACATCCAGGGATGCCGGAATGTCACATTTTGATTCGCTAGCGCGGCTCGGCATTGCCGGACAAGTCAATCTTTTATCGATGGCACCCAACGATTTTAAAAGTACGCTACGGTAATTTCAAAAGTGCACCCCGATGAAATCTATCATCTTGCGGGACAAACTTCGGTTGAGTTGTCTTTTGAGCAACCATCAGAAACCATTGAAAGTATCACAATTGGTACGTTGAATATTCTTGAATCACTTAGGTTCTTGGCGTTACCGGCAAAATTTTACCATGCCGGTTCCAGTGAATGTTTTGGCGATACTAAAGGTATTCCTGCTGACGAGCTGACTGCGTTTAATCCGGTAAGCCCTTATGCGGTTGCAAAGTCGGCTACGCACTGGCTGGTAAAAAACTATCGCGAAGCCAATAAGATGTTTGCGGCCAACGGAATTTTGTTTGTAATTACTCAGCGTAATTAACAACCATCCCAAATTCTGATTTTGGTTTGGC
>JBAXXH010000407.1:0-2088 GCA_037127995.1 Methylococcaceae bacterium
CCGGAAATACTTGCATTGGAATGCCCGTCAAGCCAACCAGGCCATCGCTGGCCACGCGTGGCAATACAGAACGTAAATCAGTTTCCACGGTAATCGGCTCGGCTGCGGGTTGACCCGTCATCTCATCCACGACCCATGCACTAATCAAGGCCCAAACACGGTTGCCGAACGCGGGCTGATCGTCAGGAGAGAAGTTGTAGCTTAGGTTATTCGCCTCGACGGCACGATGTAGCACTGATAACACCTCAAGTTCTCATGAAGATACAATTATGCCCTGTTCAGGCAAGACCACCGTCACTGGAGCGACCCTTTCCGGTTCGATACCGGATTCGATATTCACAACTCCGACTTCGTATGAAACCGAGAGTTGATAAGAACCTTCCACTGCCTCCCATATACGGGTTATCTCTTCCAGGTTCAAGGTTTCCAAACGGACATTCAATTCAACCTCGGTGCCGGAATAATAATCCTGTAAGTCCGCCCCCCGGAGCATAGGGCAGTCATGGAATATCTGAAGTATTTTTCCTAAAATGTATTGTTCCGTTTCTTGGCCACCATGCTTCGGGTCTTTCTTATCGACGATTGGCGTTATCAGATAATGGAGGCGCATCGGCAGCGGACTGCGCTTGATAGAGCCAAAACCTTGTCTTTGCGGTGGCGCGTTCAAAGTCTCCTCGTCCCTAATCACCCGGTACAGCCACACGGAAACACCCTCAAAGGATTTGTCAATCATTTCCTTGGGAGTGTTGAGCGACACCACCATCACACCCTTGAAACCCAGGGCCGGATCGGAGTCCAAATCCTTTTGTATTTTTTGGGCGAGGGTAAGACTCGTTGCACGGAGAGCTGTGCTCATAGGTTTGTCAAGCCGTGCTGCAACCTTTCAATCATCGCAGTTATCATCTTTACCTGTTTCCAAAAACGTTACCTTGCTTAGGGGGACTATAAGAGGACTTTTCACGCTTTCGACCAAAACGACAACAAGGGTTTCCTGTGTCAATTGGTTTTTGGTTACGTCCAATACTTCCCCTTTCAATTTGATATCTCCAAACAGCTCTTGGCTTAAATCAAGTGGATCAGGGTAATAAATGTCAGTCCAACGAAAACGAACCTTTTTTTTAGGCAATTGCGCGACCCCTTAACGCTCAATTCTGATAACCAATTGGTTGGGTTTTAATTGAAGTCAAGCATTTTTAGTGCCATGAATCAATCACGAGTCGATTATGTTGAAATTTTACTAGATTGCGGGATAAATATAGATTCTGGAAAAATCTATGATATTGATTTATTAGGTAACTTATTAAGTAGGAACAGCTTGTTTGTTAATTACACTATCAGCCTATCAACTTTTGCCATGAATTTGGAAAACAAAATGAAGCTATCTTTCACTAAAGTTCTATGGCAGACGATAGAAAGTACTTTCTGTATCTTGTGAGAATATTTCCGGAAAGTGTTTTCCGGTTAGGCTGTGATGACTTCCAGTTATGTCTTCCGAAAAGTCGGCCAGCAAGTCCTGAAATGAATGAACTTTAGCCATACGCACTCCGACAAAATGCCAGAATTAAGAAGTAGGCTAATAATTTAACTTAGGCTTTCTTCGAACCAGCTGAGATGAAAATCCTGAGAGAAAGCGAGCCACCCACTTCATTTTCGCTATAGAGTATCTTCAAGTCTAAGTTGTGATTTTCAAGATTTCATGGACTGTCCTTCGGCAAAAAAATTTGTTGACAAAAAAACACCAGTAAATCCATAGCACATAAGAACTTCGGCAATTTCATCAACTGTTTTAGTCAACGACTTTCCCTTAATGCGGCTATGGGTTTATTGGATCAAGCTGGTCGTGAGTGAGCATCCAGGCATGACAAAGAGAATTCAAATTCAATGGCCGTTCTCTACTATGACTTTTGAATAATACGACAAGGGTGAAATGTCATCAAGAATGAATGCTGTGAAAAATTTGAGGATAAGGTTTACGAGGTTTGACTCGGAAAACGGAAGGTGTGCGGGGCCCGCAAAAGTATGCCGGAGGTATCCTGTTACGTCCCACAGCATTCAAGGTGATTCATCCCGCCCTATTTGAGATGAGCC
>JBAXXH010000408.1:0-2050 GCA_037127995.1 Methylococcaceae bacterium
AATTCAGCAAGACGCGATAAAGCGCGGCTAAGGTTCAAGGCGAAAGGTTCAAGGCCAAGGGCTAAGGGCGAAAGGCAAAAAAATAACCGTGAGACTTTAGCCCTTAGCCTTTCGCCTTTCGCCTTGCGAATGGCATTTAAAGCCAGTTTAAAGCCAATTTAACGCGGGTAAAACCCTTAAGCCTGATACTGACATGACTTACCCTAAAAACGCGGCTTAAAGCGCAGATTCCAGATAATCATGCAGGATCGACAAAATGTCGCTTTCATCACCGGGCGATATCCCCAAAAACGGCCGCGCCGGGATATCGCCCCACAACTGCGGAAATTCAGCCCTGGTGCCGCCGAACTGCATCATCGCCGCATAGACCATCGGACTGTAAATCATCACGCCGTCATTGCCCGATAATTTGCTGTTGATGGAATCCCCCAGGATGCCGCCGTCCGTCAAGGGCCGGTCACCGTCTTTATGTTCAAGGGTTGACAATACGCTGTTAAGCGCCCAGGCTTGCCCGTCCGGGCCGGCAGTGGAGACAAACCGCTGTTGGGTCGACTCCTTCAGGATTTCGCCGATTTCCCGCAACGCCGGGCGCAGGTTGCTGCCGTGGTTTTGCAGGCGGCGCAAGGCCGCCACAATGGCTCGGTCATCGACCTCGACGTTAATCATACGGTAGGCAACGCGCCACGGCGGTATCAAAATACGTCTGATCCAATTCAACGCCGATAAAGCGCCGGTTCAGTTTTAGCGCCGCCACCCCAGTGGAACCGCTGCCCATAAAGCCGTCAAAGACAGTATCGCCTGGGTTGCTGTAGGTATTAATCAGCCAGCTACAAAGCGCCAAGGGCTTTTGGGTGGGGTGTTGTTTACGGACTGGGTCACGTTTAAACTTTTGCACGCTATGAGGATAGTATTTACCCGTATTGACGGTGATAGATGCCCTCATCTGATTTGTATGCCTCATACAGCTAGCGGATCCTGACCTAATATAGCTATCACCGGTTGTCTTTTGCGGGTTATAGGTAGATTTCTTCAATGCTTGGGTAAATATCCCTATAAATTCATGGGCTCTCAACGGTCTGATATTGGCATCCAAGAACCCTGTTGCCATAGATTTATGCCAAACCAGTTCATACTGTGTTTTGAATGCTTTGCTCCCCCGCAATTCTGCCAATAAATTAAAATCGGCAAACGAGACCAGCACCCCTGCCGGTTTCAGGATTCGTTGGCATTCATGCAGCCACGCCTTGAAGTCAATATGCGCTACTTGGTCAAACTTTAACGCAGTTGAATAATACGGCGGGTCAGTCAATATCAGATCAACGCTGTTGTCTGCCATACCGCACATAACGTCAAGGCTATCGCCGTGGATAAGCTGTAAATCAGGTGTTTTCATCGGTTATTGTTTGATCTATACTTTGCGAAGCTGGTGAGGCGTGGAAAATCAGCATCCACGCAACGTGATCGGCAGTGACTGCCGAGGGACGGATGAAGGGGAGCTGTCCTTCCACCCGCGCAACTCATTGCAGCCTTACCCAGTCGCCTCGCTTAATACGCTCTTCAATTTGTTGTACTGATTGCCGGTAGCCTGAAACTACCGCATTTAAATAAGACTTTTTAACGCGGTAATCCAACTCAACCGCGCCTTTAACGGCTGAGTTTTCACCCTGTAATATATAAATGATCTTACCTGATGTTACGTCATAAAATACGTTATTTGGCGCTTCAAGTAAGGCTGGCAATTGTCGCCACTCGGTTGCTGGCAAACCATTTTGCTTGTCTTCATGCCTCGCCTGCTTGACACCCATAACCATCTTATCCTCAATCGCTATTTCTGCGCTTTTCGGAATAGCTTTTTCAAGCTTTTGCAGCGATGCCAACACACTTGGCGAAATTCCCCCGACTATCTGAAACCTGCCCCGCGAAACAGGGTCAGCGACCCACTCATCATATTTTCCATACCATGACAAGGTGTTCTCCATTGCCATGACTGGCTTGAGCGCTTCCATCATCGCCGCACCCACCGGCGCAGGCAAGCGGATCAGCTTGTCAT
>JBAXXH010000409.1:0-2039 GCA_037127995.1 Methylococcaceae bacterium
AATTTTAACCCAGCAATAGTGAGGTGGAACATGCCAATCAAAATTGAATTCGATAATTTATTAGAAAAGTTGATATCAGAACGCGATGAAATAATTCTTAAACTGCATCTGGCTTCTATGGATGCCAAAGAAGAGTTTGAAGAAGCAGAAAAAAATTGGGAGGCTCTAAAAATAAAAGCCGCCGAGATTGCTGATGATTCAAAAGAGACCTCTGAAGAATTACTAGCCAAGGCGAAAATAATCGGTGAAGAGCTTAAAGAGGCTTATAGCCGTATTAGTAAGCGCTTGGCTGATTAACTTTTTTCATTGAGTGTGGTTTATAACCACTTTCGCTTTGTCGAAAGTGGATTGTGCCGAAACTATAATTGGCACGTTTCTTCGTTATTTTTTTAATTCCCAAGCACCTGCTTGGGAATTTTTTTAAAATCCGGAACCAATAAGTACGCGCTTATAATTCTCTCGTCGCACTAAATTTAATATCCGGCCAACGTTCTTCAGTCAACTGGAGATTTACCCGGCTATTGGCCAAATAAACCAGATACCCGCCGCCATCTTCTGCAAGATTTTCAAAGGCTTTATTCTTAAATTCTTCAAGCTTGGCGGGTTTGTCCGAACTTACCCAGCGCACTGTTGAGATAGGTATGGCGTCATAAACGCATTCAACATTGTATTCACCTTTAAGACGGTATGCCGTAACGTCAAATTGCAAAATACCGACTGCGCCCAAAATAAGGTCATTATTTTTTAACGGCTTAAATAACTGCGTTGCGCCTTCTTCGGTTAATTGCACCAAGCCTTTTTGCAAGGCTTTGGCTCTTAACGGATCTTTTAAGATTACCCGTCTAAATAATTCCGGAGCAAAGTAGGGAATGCCGCCATATTTAAGTATTTCGCCTTGGGTAAAGGTATCGCCAACTTGAATGGTGCCGTGATTATGCAAGCCAATGATGTCACCAGGATAAGCTTCTTCTACGCTTTTGCGGGTGTCAGCCTGAAAAGTGATGGCGTTGCCAACCTGAATGTTTTTACCAAGACGGACATGGTTAACCTTCATGCCTTTATCAAATTTACCGGAACACACGCGTAAAAATGCAATACGGTCTCTATGTGATGGATCCATGTTTGCCTGAACTTTAAACACAAACCCCGTAAACTTGTCTTCTTCGGGTAAAACCAGTCGCTGTTCTGCTTGTCTGGGTCGTGGTGAGGGTGCATATTCTGCAAAGGCATCCAGCAGCTCAATAATGCCGAAGTTGTTAATGGCAGAGCCAAAAAATACCGGCGTTAAATTACCCGCCAGATAATCTTCAAGATTAAACTCATGACTGGCACCTTTGACCAAATCAATTTCATCACGTAATTCTTCTGCCTGATATTTAAGCAGTTCATCCAACTTGGGATTATTTAATCCCTTGATGACTTCGGCTTCGGCAATTTTTCCGCCATGTTGTGCGCTGAACAAATGAATTTCATCTTTATAAAGATGGTAAACCCCTTTGAAACGTTTGCCCATGCCGATAGGCCACGTCATCGGTGCACATTTGATGTTTAATACATTTTCGACTTCATCCAGTAACTCAATCGGTTCGCGTCCTTCCCGATCCAATTTATTAATAAACGTAAGAATGGGCGTAGTGCGTAATCGACACACTTCCATTAAATTAATGGTTCGCGTTTCAACACCTTTGGCAACATCGATCACCATCAGCGCGGAATCCACTGCGGTTAACGTTCGATAAGTATCTTCCGAAAAGTCTTCATGGCCGGGGGTATCGAGCAGGTTAATAATGCAATCTTTATGCTCAAACTGCATGACTGAAGTCGTGACAGAAATACCCCGCTCTTTTTCCATTTCCATCCAGTCAGAGGTCGCGTGACGCGCCGCTTTTCGGCCTTTTACCGATCCTGCAAGCTGAATGGCACCACCGAACAGCAAGAGTTTTTCGGTAATGGTGGTTTTACCGGCATCAGGATGTGAAATGATAGCGAATGTACGGCGCCGTTGCAGTTCTGAATGTGTTTCTGACATGCTTTACTAG
>JBAXXH010000410.1:0-2019 GCA_037127995.1 Methylococcaceae bacterium
TCAACAAACGAATCCGCGTTTTCAGTGCATGGCTTTAATCAAACCAATATTGATGATCAACTATGGCCCATTTTTGATGATCTGCTACAGGCTAATGCCTTGGGTCATAAATACGAAAGAAAAATTGCCTTTCAGTTATGGTCCAAAAAAGACGGCTTAATGTTACGCTCTGATAGTGCGCCCCTGTTTGCTTTTGCTTCGTCAGATCATGGTTTTAGTGAAACCAAGATTGATGATTATGTGTGGCACGTATTCAGCATTACCAATTCAACCGGTGAGTATATTATCCATGTCGGTCAGAAAGAAGAGATTCGCGCAGAATTAACGGATGAAATAACCTCACAATTGGTTACCCAGTTTCTGATTGGCCTGCCCTTTTTAGGGTTGGTTATCTGGTTTATTGTCGGCCTGTCGTTAAAACCTATCAATAGATTGGAAAAAGCGGTCGCCAAGCGTGAAGCCAGTTATCTTAAGCCGTTATCAATCAAAAGGCTGCCGAACGAAATTGTGCCGGTGGTTAATGAAATCAATAATCTTTTTGTCCAGCTTGAACAGGCTTTTGAACATGAGCGCCGCTTTACCGCTGATGCCTCTCATGAATTAAGAACACCTTTAGCCGGTTTGTTGACACAAGCGCATGTTGCCTTAAGAACAACCGATGAGGAAGTCCGTAAACAGGCGCTTTCCCGTATTAAACAAGGCGTTAACAGAATGACTTACATGGTCCAGCAATTGCTGACCTTTTCGCGCATTGAATCCAATACGGAGTTTTTAACCAAACAAAATACGATGGTAAGTCGTGAAGTGGTTCATGTGATCGCCGAACTGGAACCTGAAGCGCATAAGAAACAGATTTTGATGGAGTTTGTTGAGGATAATCCTGTACCCGTTATTGTTAACGGGCCGTTGGTTTCAATTTTGATTCGGAATATTATTGATAACGCGATCAAATATACGCCCGCCAAAGGCAATGTATTAATAACGGTGACCGGTCAGGAGAAATATTTACAAATTTGTGTTGAAGATTCCGGGCCGGGCATAGCGCCTGATCAATATGAAAAGTCTTTGGAGCGTTTTCATCGCTGTGTTGAAACGGCTAATACGGCAAAGGGTACGGGGTTGGGATTTTCCATCGTGCAACGTATTGCTGCCATACATAATGCCGACCTGATTTTAGGTGTGTCTCAATTTGGCGGACTTAAAGTGACGGTATTATTTCCATTGCCCATCAGACCGGAAGATAAATCGTGGCAGAAGAAATTAAGTTTTTTTAGTATCAGAAAAAGCGGTTGAGTTTTGGAGGTTACGCTACCAAAATAGTCTGCGAAAAATGTCTTAAGGCAATTCGCATAATGGCCGACAGCATAACGGTCAGTTTCTGTTATTCGCTAATGGTTATAATCAGCGAAATGAAGGTCAGCAATACACCGCCTGCCGATGATCCCTAAAGCATTAGGATCAATACATTCCGGTCACATTGGATCTCGGTAAGTAGCTGTCACGCGTCAACCACTACTGATTGCTGTCAGTTGGCAATTTCGCAGATCTGTTCTGGGTGGGTGATGCCTGTGGTTCACCGCCAGGGTGCGCTGGCTTCGACAAGTTCGGCAATCTGGCGACCCAGAGCCTCAAGTCGCACATCCAGCCCCATCTCTCCTTTATCAATGGCCTGCTCCAGCACCCTGGCCGACTCCATAATGTCCAACGCACAGATAAAGCCGGCATTGCTGATTAGGGTATGCATTCGCCGGGTGGCCATATCCCTATCGTCAGAGGCTAGATCGCGGCGCGTCTGTTCTACTGCATCAATGTTGTCACCGAAGAACATCTCCAGTAGACTGATAAACATAGCCCGATCACCGTCCAGCCGCTGCGCGACCCGGCCTCGGTCGATTCCGGCGATATCAGGGAAGTCTTTGGCAGTATCAATGCCAGTTAATGTC
Source organism: Methylococcaceae bacterium (assembly GCA_037127995.1). Classification (GTDB taxonomy): domain Bacteria; phylum Pseudomonadota; class Gammaproteobacteria; order Methylococcales; family Methylomonadaceae; genus Methylobacter_C. Next base: position 1,944 of record JBAXXH010000410.1, read on the forward strand.
TGTGCAGTTGGGGCTGAGGCCTGTCGGGGCTTTATCCATTTTGACAGCATGGCCGCCATCTGTTCCAGATCCATCG
>JBAXXH010000411.1:0-2017 GCA_037127995.1 Methylococcaceae bacterium
GGTATGTTCACTTATATGCTGGTTCCGGATAGCGGGGGTGCGGAATGTCGGTTCCAAGGCCTGGATCACCAAGGTTGACGGCCCACCTTCCAGATAACGGCGCAGCTTGGCTAATGTCGGCCTTTCTTCAATCACCATCAGGCCTTGGATTACGTTATCCAGCGACTTCTGACCAAAGGCCTTGAAGGGATCCGTGGTGGTCTCGCCCGGTGAAATGGCGGTAATGCGGCTGGCGATTTCCGAAGGCCGGTTGAAATTGTGCAAGGGATCCAGCCGCACACTGTCTTCCGGAAAAGCCGGATGAAAATAGACAAAGCGATCAGGACGCTGTGCCAAGTGACACGCACGTTTGGCCGACGCCATCAAATCCTTGTCGCCTTTGGGGTCGATGATGATCACCGCTTCACCGCGCAGCACGGCTTGGGTCACCAGCACATCAAACGCCCGTGTCTTGCCGGCACCGGTGGTGCCGACAATCAGGGTATGACCGGCGGTATGTTGTAGCGGTTGCCGGACAGCGCTTTCCGAGATTTCCAGCCCATGTATCCAGGCTGAGCCCATGCGTTGATGATTTGTTGGAATCAGCGTGGAGACATCGCGTTTGAGAATTTCATAAGCCAGTTGGGCATGTTTTTGCACCCAATCAAAGCCCCAGCCGAACCATAGCTCCTCCGGATGGCGTTTCACAATCTGTTTGAGCTTATCGGCCTCCAGATACTGAAACCTGAAGTGTCTAAGGCGTCGTTTCCGGTACCAGAGACTCAGCGCAGGCGGCAGTCTCCACAACACCATCACCCCACAAGTAACCGTCAGCCAGTCGAAAGGTTCTCCCGGCAAGCCCGACCCATGACGGGTCAGATAGGCGAGTACGGCACCGCCGAGCCAACCGGCAATTGCGGTGAGTTCAAATATCGGCCGCCAGGGAAACTGATAATCGTAATCGGAATTCATGGGCTTAGCCTGACGTTGATGCCGCCCTCATCAATACGACAATCCGGGTGACTGGCCATTTCACGCAACAAGGCGCTACGCTTGAGCCCTGGATGTTGTGTTAAACACTGGGCTATGTCGGACTCTTCTACGGTATGCCAGACGCTGTTTGCCGTGGCCATCTCTGCAACCGGTCTGGTTTTTCGCAGGTGATTGATCAAGGCCATGACCGCCGGACTGCCAGTTAGCAGGCTGGGGGGGGAGGGTTGGGCGGTAACTGTTTTCTCTACAACAGCCACAAGGTCTTGTTGTTTTTCAGGTTTTGGCGTACTGGCGGGCTCTGATACAGGCACTAGTTTGTCGGCTGGTTCTTGTGTATTGGCCGTTGGGATTGGTTTCAATTTTTTCTGCTTACCGGGCTGTTTTATCCGGGTGGCAGGCAAAGGGTTTGCCTTGTTGTTTTTAGGCGCTGTGGCATTGATGGGTTTTGGGGCTGCTTCTGAGAGCGCGACAGACACGTTGGAAACAGCAAGCAATTGCTTCAAAAAACCACTGGGCTCCGTGGCCAATAGCAGGCCCCGCACCTGATTGATTACCTGTACCTTACGCATCGGCGAGAGAATATCCGTCACCAGCCAGCCGTTCTCCTCCAGGGTTTTGATGAAGAGATTGGGTTCAACATCAAGTGTTTGAGCACTGCCCGGAAACGGCAGTAACCACTTGTCCTGAGTCTCCAACAGATCGACACCCCATTGCAAACGCCCCGCGTTGATTTCAGCGGCTAGCTGAATGAGCCATGTTCCAGCCAGACCTTGGGCATACAGCCAATTTCGGGCGCTGTCGATGCGGTCGGCCTCGGACTGATGAACGATGGCTTGTTCGCTTATGCCATCAGGCTTGGATGGATTGCCGGTTCGTTTGGTTTTTTTGGCAGTGTCGGCGATTACGGTGGGTTTTGCGATTTGTTGGGGATTCTCAGTATTATCGCTTGCCGATTGAGTCATGAGCAACGGGATTAACGGCGTATCGCCACTTGGGTTATTAGTCGACTGCTCCTGGTGGGTTTGAGTGGGTTGTTGATCAGACG
>JBAXXH010000412.1:0-1996 GCA_037127995.1 Methylococcaceae bacterium
TGGATTTTATCGGACTAAAATACATCTCGGCCGGACTGGAGCGGGTTATCATTTTTTTGTATCCCACTTTTGTAGTGTTATTTTCTGCCCTTTTTTACAAACGAAAAATTACCGTTCGGGTTGGTATTGCGCTGGGCTTGAGCTATATCGGCACTCTGCTGGTTTTTATTGAACATCTATCGGTCACATCATCCTGGCTCTTGTTGGGCTCAGGTCTGGTACTGGGGAGCGCAATCATTTTTGCCTGGTTTATTATGGGTAGCGGCGTGATGACGCAACGGATAGGTTCGGCACGTTTTACCGTTTACACGATGGCCGTTGCCAGCGGCGCAACGTTGGTGCATTTTGCAATCCAGCATGGTTCCTCGCTGACACGACTGCTCTCGCTACCTTATAGCGAGTGGGAGCGTGTTTATTATCTGGCATTGATTATGGCTGTTTTTTCTACCGTGTTGCCCGCTTTTTTTATGAATGCCGGCATTCGCAGAATTGGTGCCGGTTCAGCGTCTATTATTAGCACAACGGGGCCGATAGCAACGCTGATTTTGGCTTATATGCTATTGGGCGAGGTGATTACCTCGCTTCAGGTGGCGGGTACTTTTTTTGTATTGGCAGGCGTTTATGTGGTGAGTCGGGCTAAATCATGATTTTTATCCGGTTTACTGTTGTGGTGTAAAATCACCAAAATTTTTGCTTTATTACCGTTTGGCTTACCGTTCTGGACAAGGGTTAAAAATTAGATTAGATTCACACCTTATTAACCCATTACACAGCAAAAAATTATGAAAAAATTAATCAGCCTGTTTATTTTATTATCGGTAATGAGTTGTTCCGCAGTTGCGCAATCGCAAAGCATCGAAAAAACCGATCCCGGCTTTGTATTATTGGATGCCTTGATTTACCGGCCAGTGGGCTTGGTCGCAACCCTTGTCGGCACTGCGCTGTTTGTAGGAGTGAGTCCTTTAACGGCTTTGGCATCCATCCCGGAGCCACACGATGCGTTTGCCAAAATCAGTAATATTTTAATTCTATTGCCTGGTGCCTATACCTTTGTAAGGCCCATAGGTGATCGGAACTTTCCCTATTATGCATCCCCGTATAAACATAAACAGGTTGCGTCACAGAACAATACAGTGATACCCAAGCAAAATCCTGACATTCCGGCCATACCGAAAGTGCAGTCACCGCTGCACGCCCCTGCTACTGGCAAGGGTTTATAGATTGAAGATTAGCAAGCAGTGATGAGTTGCCCCTATCAATTCTTTATTTAAGGGGGCTTTGACTTTACGCAGGGCACACCAGACTGGTTTTATAAACCTGTCTGATCTAATGTCTCGCTTCGTTAAAAGTAAGCTTTAAGCCTTGGGCGGCACATAACCTTCAGGCATCTCGTTGTTGCCTTCAAACAGAAATTTGGTTCTTTCTTCTGCTAAATAAGCGCGGGCTTTTGGGTCAAAACTGGCCAATTTATTCTCATTGATGAGCATGGTTTGTTTGGTTAACCATTCTTTCCAGGCGGCTTTAGATATTTTCTCATATATTTCCTGTCCTTTCGGCCCCGGAAATGGCGGCTCATCAAAGCCTTCAGCCTCTATGCCCAGTTTTACGCACTTAACCATTCTAGTCATTGTCATCCTCGTGTATGTTGTTGCAACAGTAGTTTAATCGGTGCCGGTAATCCCAGCGTGTTAATCTGGTTAGCGTTATACCAGACAGTTTGATTAGCTTCCATCACAAAATTTATAAGGTTATCCGTTTGCATAAGCACAGGCGTGTAATCCAGGTGGTAATGGGAAAACGTGTGGCGCCGGGTTGCCAGTGTTTGTGTATCAATAACTGTCCTTTTTTTTGTTAAACACCAAGCGTGCGCTGATTCAATGCTGTCAAATTCCGGCAGGCTCCATAAGCCGCCCCAGATTCCGGTCGGGGGTCTTTTTTCCAGTAAGGTCTGATTGAGATTATTGCTGAGCAACAAGAAAACAAGCTGTTTAACCGG
>JBAXXH010000413.1:0-1984 GCA_037127995.1 Methylococcaceae bacterium
ACCTGAAGCGGCAATTTTATAAGTTGCTCAAGTTATTTCGTGCTCGTTCCTTAGCATGCCGCACTTCAAGTCTACATCCGTATCTAGCAGATGCACCGCTTCGGAAACACGCAGACCAGTGGAAGCAATTAAGCCGAAGAGTGTCTCGTAGGTGGCTCCACGCAATCCAGGAATGAATGAGTCCAGATTATGAGCTGCCGCTAACAAATCGATAATCTCCTGTTCACTATAAATATGCGGTGCCAGTCGCTGGCAAATTCGGCCAAAGATACTATCATCCGGCACCTCGGTACGGGGATCAAATTGTTGCAGGTAACGGCAAAACGAGCGCAGTTTTTTTAGTCTCCGTGCCCAAGTGGATGGCTTGCCAGTGTTGCCCTTATCTTGCCTAGCCCAAGCTTCCATAATTTCCACAGTAATTGGCTCTTGGCTATTTAGGGCATCAACGTATCGAGCAAAACTGAGAATCGAATAGCCAGGTGTACGCAAACCAAAGCCTAGTTGCCGCTGTTCATTCAGGTAATTTTCGGCATGTGTTTCCATCGTAATGTGCATATTCATGACGCACTCCCGGGCCAAGGCAAGGCAACTGCAGCAAGATTCCTGCTATCGAGTTTGGCATAAATCAGGGTGGTGTTCAGCGAGCGATGCCGAAGCACATCGGCCACCTCTTTGAGGGAGTTGCCACCCGCCAGTAAGCGACTGGCCATAGTATGTCTCAGAAGGTGTGAGCGAGTGTACGGCAAACCTGCGCGAGCATAAGCCTGACGTATCGATTTACGGATGAGATCAGGACCGACAGGCTGATCGCGTGGGGCAACGTTACGCACAAACACAGCTCGGTTATTGGTGGAAGGTCGTTCATACTTCAGGTAATCGGCAATAGCTTGACCCGTTGCCGCAGGTAACGGCATAACATCTTCACGTCGCCCTTTGGTTCCTCGTAGCGTGATAGTCGCAGCCGACCAGTCAATATCATCAATGCCAAGATGAGCAACCTCGCTGCTACGTAAGCCGAGATCCAGAGCGCAATGTACGATGGCTGCCGTTCTGAGAGCCGCTGTGCCGTCATACACAAGAGCGTCCAATAATCGTTGGACTTCGTTGTTGCTCAATGTTTTCGGTAATGACGCTTGTTGCCAATTAGCGGGAAAGTTGGTAACTCCAATCAACTGGTGTACTCGATCACCCAATGTGGCACGATAACGAAAATAGCAAAGTAATGCCGAGATAGACGCACCGATACTGGTAGAAACTTTACAAAGCTTGCTTTGGCTGGCGACAAATTGGCGAATGTGATCAGGTAGGATGGCGGAAATCACCACGACTTGACTCCCAAACTGCCCAAAAAGCAAGCGACGAATGGAGCAAAGATGGATTTTGCGTGTTGAAGGCGCGAGTCCTCGGACATGGTTCATGTGGTCATCGAATCGTTGCAACTCCTCATCCACTGGCGTTAGGCCAATTAATGGATCGGCGATGACTGCATTGGTACGCAGCAAAACAAGAAGATGCCCAAGCGCTGTACGCAAACCCTTAGCGTCGTAAAATGCAGGCTTCTCGCAGGTGCAGCGCGGCAGATGATCGTCAAGAAATTGTTGGATCAGCTTTTCATCGATACTTTTGACATCAATATTGCACTGGGTAATCCAGTGCGCAAAGTGGGTCAGCCCTGCCAGGTAATTATCAATAGTGTTTGATGCATAGCGGCAGTCAAATAAATGCAGCATGTAAGCATCAACTTAGGGTTCTAATTGGCTTTCAAGCAGCCATGTGGATGTGTGGTGATCAGGGTTCATGAGAACCTCCTGTAGTGAGTGAGGTTTCACTTCAGGACACCGGTAAAACTATGTCAAGCTAATAGGCTCAGCGTTGGTTGAAACATCAATAAAACAAGGCTTTGTAGACGGCAGTAATTTTCAGCTATACATACTTAGTGTCTGAACGAAAAAGCCGATTTTGAAAAAAAACCACGCAAATTCCA
>JBAXXH010000414.1:0-1961 GCA_037127995.1 Methylococcaceae bacterium
TTTTACCCATTAAAAGCAGGATTTTCCCAATCAAGCAAACGATTGGATTCGTCTAGTGGGCAAGTTCTTTCGCAGAAATCGCCTAACAACTCTTGGTGCCTGATGTCGTTAATGTCTAAATTTTGACCGAAGTCATCATTAAATGCTCGACCACCGGACCTAACGCCAAAGCAGGTACAAACGTCAACGCACCGACCAACAGCACAATGCCAATTAATAACATCACGAACAACGGCGTATGCGTAGGCAAGGTGCCAAGGGTTGTGGGCACGGTTTTTTTTGCCGCCAAGGAACCCGCAATGGCAAGAACCGGGATAATGATCCCGTAACGCCCGAACAGCATAACGATGCCCAGCGCAATATTATAAAACGGAGAATTAGCGCTCAGTCCGGCAAAAGCGCTACCGTTGTTGCCCGCAGCGGAAGAAAAGGCATAAAGAATTTCGCTAAACCCGTGCGCCCCCGGATTGGCAACGGCTATTTTTCCTGCTTCGACCATGATCGCTATCGCCGTTCCGCCCAGAATAAAAAAGGCCGGAATTAAAATAATAATGGCCGCCATTTTTATCTCGAAAGCGTCAATCTTTTTACCCAGATACTCCGGCGTTCGACCTATCATCAGACCGGCCACAAATACCGCAATCAGGACAAAAACCAGCATCCCGTAAAGGCCGGAACCGACACCGCCAAAAATGACTTCACCCAACTGAATTAACCACATCGGAACCAGACCTCCCAGCGGTGTAAAAGAATCATGCATGGCATTGACCGAACCGTTGGAGGCTGCTGCGGTTGCGGTCGCCCATAACGCGGAATTGACGATACCAAAACGCGTTTCCTTGCCTTCCATGTTGCCGCCTGACTGATCTATACTAACGCTTTGCTCAATTCCAAGCGCAGTCAGCGCCGGATTACCGCTTTGCTCGTAAGCTACCGTGACAAATACCAAGCCAACCATAACCAGCGTCATCGCCGACAAAATTGCCCAGCCCTGGCGGGAATCACCGACCATCGTTCCAAAGGTATGACACAAGGCGGCCGGAATCAGCAGCAATAACAGCATTTCCAAAAAGTTGGCTAACGGCGTTGGATTTTCAAAAGGATGCGCCGAATTGGCATTAAAAAACCCGCCGCCGTTGGTACCCAGTTGTTTGATCGCGACTTGCGAAGCGGCTGGCCCCAGTGCCAAGGTTTGCGTTGTCGTTGCTGTTGCGGTGCCAACCTGCTCAACCAACGGAAGGGTGTGATAAGGCTTGAAGGTTTGTACCACGCCTTGCCCCGCCAACACTAACGCCAGAACAAACGAAAGAGGCATAAGAATATATAAAATGCCATGCGTCAAATCCGCCCAGAAGTTGCCAATAGTCTCTGAATGCGTACGCTGAAAGCCGCGTATCATCGCAACCAAAACGGCCATACCGGTAGCAGCCGAGACAAAATTTTGTACACTCAGTCCCAGCATCTGGGTCAAATAACTCATCGTCGTTTCGCCACTGTAACCTTGCCAATCGGTATTAGTGATAAAACTGACCGCCGTGTTAAATGCTGAATCAATACTAACATTATTCATCTGTTGCGGATTCAAAGGTAAATAAGCCTGCAACATTTGCAATGCAAATACCGCCAGTCCGCCGAACAAGTTAAACCAAAGCAAAGCGGCTGCGTATTGTTTCCAGCGCATCTCATGTTCCGGCTTTACGCCACTGAATCTATAAATCCCTGCTTCCAAAGGTGCCAATAGTCGATTAATAAGAACCGGACGATTTTCATAGACTGCCGCCATATAAACACCCAATGGCTTTGCCAAAAGCAAGAGGGTGACAAAATATAAAATAATTTGAAACAAGCCGTTTTCAGTCATTAGAATTTCTCCGGATAAAATAAGGCTGCCAGCAGATAAATAAATAACGCACCGGCGAGAAAACCGCTCAAGCTGTAGATAATGGTCATAGTTACCTCTT
>JBAXXH010000415.1:0-1922 GCA_037127995.1 Methylococcaceae bacterium
CTTAGGAGAACCGCTAAACTCGCGTGATTGAACCATATATTCAGTCTATAGTCAAATATCATGTTTTATTTTATGGTTATGCCTTTGCAGCCTGTCTACACTGGACATTGTTAGCGGCGGTCGTTTATTGTTGTTGCAACGTTTTACCTTTGTTTACACTACTGGATGTAACGGCTATTTAATCATTTTTCCACTAATTTAATACTGATGTACAAAATTTTCTTATTTGCAATACTGCTCACACCCGTTCCTTTTGGCGCTAACCGTCCTTGGGCCTGGAGTTTATGCGCGACGTTGGTAGCATTGTTTGGCTTGATCGCCAGTGTTGCGGTGTTATCAGGCCGAACCAATAGCCAAATCACCATACGACCAGTCAAGTATCCCCTGTTCCTGATCTGCATACCTATTGGCTGGAGCTTGCTGCAACTTTCTGATTTTGCCCCGGACAGTTGGGTGCATCCTTTCTGGCAATTGGTAGCCGGGCAATTGCCCTTAGCTGTCCAGGCGCACATTAGCCTGGCACCACAAGAAACCGCGACGGCACTGATGAAGTTGGGCAGTTATTTGCTGGTATTTTTTATCAGTTTACAATTTAACCGTCACAGTGAAAATGCGGCATTCACCTTTAACAGCTTGGCTTATGCCGGGTTAATTTATGCCATTTATGGTCTGGTTATTTTTTTGGGTCAGTTCAATACCCTGTTATATTTTGAAACGTGGGCACCCATGAATGCCGTGACCAGTACATTTGTTAACCGTAACTCTTATGCCACTTACGCAGGCTTAACACTACTGGCCAGCTTGCCGTTGCTGTTTGGAAAAATGCAGTCCAGTTTTCAGTATGGCATGAACAGTAATTATGGGAGACAGTATTTTTTTGAAAATGTGCTGGTGCGTGGCTGGTTTCCATTATTACTCATGATAACCATTATGACCGCGTTATTTTTAACCAAGTCGCGCGGCGGTTTTTCAAGTACGTGCTTGGCAATGTTGATTTTTTTTATCATCCTGCTGTTGAGCCGGAAAATTAAAAACAACGTCGCCGTCATGTTGTTGATAGGGGTCATTAGCGTCACTTTTTGGGGCGTATTGGCGCGCAGCGGCGATGAATTAATCGACAGGCTGGATGCCACAGTTGCGGACAACGAAGGCCGTTTGCCTGTGTATGATATTTTAGCAAAAGCCAATGCGGAAAATAGCTGGCTGGGCGTCGGTTATGGCAGCTTTGAAAAAAGCTTTCGCTTGTATCGCGATGAAACTATCGTGGGGTATTTCGATAAAGCCCATAACACGTATTTGGAAAATATATTTGAATTGGGCTTGTTGCAGGCTTCGGCCTTATTTATAGCGGTTTTTCTGGTGGCTTTAATTTGTCTGCGCGGTGTTTGGGTTCGGCGTAGAAATTGGATTTACCCTGCTCTTGGTTTTTCCGCAAGCGTGTTGGTCGGGGCCCATGCCCTAGTGGATTTTAGCTTACAAATACCGGCGATAGCCTACACTTACGCCTTAATGATGGGAGCCGCCGTTGCACAAAGCTTGCCAACCCGCCTGCCCACTAAAGACAATATCCAAAGCGGGACAAGGTGATGCTTGGCGTCTGAATCTGCCAGCTTAAGACGGGGCAATGAGTAGCAAGATTGGCTAGTGCCAAAAAGTTCGTCATTCCAGCATGGATGCCGGAATCCAGTCTAAATGGTTTGATCTGTTGTGGGAGCGACGCCTACGTCGCGACTAACGTTTCGACTAAGGTTTCAAATCGCGACGTAGGCGTCGCTCCCACGAAGTTGGCTAAATAGCGATGGTCTGGGCTTGCCAGCGCAATAATTTAACGCCATGTTCCCCGGCAATTTGCTTTAAAAGCGCGGTTTTATTATCAGTAATGTCTACAGCCAGTATAATTTGGTCAATCTGATATTTTGCAA
>JBAXXH010000416.1:0-1917 GCA_037127995.1 Methylococcaceae bacterium
ATTATTTTATACTTATCCATCAATCGGTAAAGGCTCATACGGGAGATACTCAGTGATTCCGCTGCCTGGCTCATATTGTTGCTGTTATGGCGCAGACTGGCGAGGATCGTCTCACGATCGGAATCAGCACGGGATTCTTCAAGGGTTCGCAGCCGGCGATCTTTGGTACGTCGTTCCAGACCTAAGTCTTTAGGGGTAAGCAGCCGATTTTCCGACACGACGAGAGCATGGTGAATAACGTTCTTTAATTGCCGGACATTGCCGGGCCAATCGTAAGACTTTAATAGATGGAGAGAATCCACTTGAAATCCTTTCGCCTTATAGATTCGGTTTTCAGAAAATTTATTGAAATAAAAACCGACTAGCAGTTCTATGTCATTTTCCCTGTCGCGCAACGGTGGAGTCTTGATTTGCAACTCATGGAGACGGTAATAAAGATCTTCCCTGAATTTTCCGTTGCGCACGGCCTCTTCCAAATTGACATGGGTGGCCGCTATTACTCGTACATTGATAGGGATTTTTTCTGTTCCACCGACCCGTATAATCTCTCTGTCTTCAAGAAAGCGTAACAGATTGATTTGCTGATCAAGAGGCAAATCGCCAATTTCATCCAAAAACAACGTCCCGCCCTGCGCTGATTCAAAACGACCAATTTTACGTTGCTGTGCTCCGGTAAATGCGCCTTTTTCATAACCAAACATTTCTGCCTGAATAAGCTCTTTTGGAAACGCTCCGCAGTTTATAGTGATGAGCGGATTACCGGAACGGTTCGAGTGTTTATGAATGGCGTTGGCGATTAATTCCTTACCGCTTCCGGTTTCTCCCTGGATAAGAACCGAGCAGTCTTCGTTAGCAACTTTTTGAAGCAGTTTGAATAAATCTACCATTAATGGACTGTTTCCAATAATTCCAAAGTTGGATGGATAGTCATTGCTATATTTTTTATAAGATTGACAGATTTCACTCATGCTGAAAGCATGGTTCAAAGTGATTAACAAGTGTCCAATCTCAAGCGGTAAATTCACATAGTTAAAACAATGTTCAGCTATTAGTTTGTATTCATGGGAATAAGGGAGCTGATCGGCCGTGCATGCCGGGGGCAAACCCATTATCCAGTTGATGTCCGTTTGTAAACTGAATATTTGGTTTATTTGAAGCAGTTGACTATCCTTTATGCACTCGTTGATCAAGCAGGTCTTGTCGATGAAACACTGTAAGCTGCGGTGCGTATCGTCGATCAGACATAACCCCACATTAAATAAATACTTGTTTAATAAAACTACCGTCTGTTCTAAATTATTGACGACATAAACATCCCAATCGTGTGCCGTTAATTCATTATAAGTTTCATCGCTAAATCCCCGCGACTGAAAAAGAATAATTTTTCGTTTTGAAAAAATCATGATCGAATTAACTTCTTTACATTATTAAACAATTCCATTAACCCAACCTGCCGGTAATTTTATGTAACGGATTAATTATTTGGTTTTTCACCTAAACGAAGCCTTTCTAAGCCATGTAATTGCTTTAATCACAAAAATAAAATAAATAATTGAATGAGAAGAATAGTATGTAATTAAAAAAAAGAAAAGCTAAAAATATTAGTTACACGAAATTAAACCTAATACTCGTTATTCCAGTTTTTTTAGCTTGACCGAGGCAATCCCGGATAAATAAAGATGTTTTCGTTAATCATTAATTTAGCTGTCTGGGCTCAGCTATGATTTGATAGACTCACAAGCATCACTTTTTAAAATCAATGAATAAAACTTGAATGTCGAGTAATAGGGTATTGCAGGCACTAACAGGCATTTAACGCATTGCATATTCTCTTGCCGGATTGCCCGGCAGGTTTGCCAAATTTTTCTTTGAACAGCTTCAAGTCATTCAGATCAACATCTCCGTCTTCATCCAAAT
>JBAXXH010000417.1:0-1892 GCA_037127995.1 Methylococcaceae bacterium
GGCACTTATGAAGGACTCGCTTTTGCTGAACGTCTGCAACTCTTGGTCGATCACGAAGATCAGGAACGTAATCAGCGTAAACAGGATCGCCTGACACGCGCGGCGCAATTCAAACTCAAGGCGCATGCCAAAGATATTGATTATCAGGCCGCCAGAGGCTTGCAACCGTCACAAATGGCGTCGCTACTGATGTGTGACGGGCTAAAAAAAGCCCAAAATCTGTTGCTGACCGGCCCCTGTGGCACCGGCAAAACCTATATTGCGTGCGCACTCGGCCATCAAGCCTGCTTGAAAGGCCACAGCGTCCGCTATTACCGGCTTCCTCGCCCCATCCTCGCCTTGACACAAGCCAAGGCGGATGGCAGTTACAGCAGATTGCTAAAGGCCATAGCCAGTCTGGATGTGCTGACCATTGATGATTGGGGGCTGGAGCCTTTAAATGCTGCCACCCGCAATGACTTGATGGAAATAATGGATGATCGCTATGGGCAATCGGCAACCGTCATTATCAGTCAATTACCGACTGATCAATGGTATGAAGCCATTGGTGATAATACCTTGGCCGATGCCATTTTAGACAGGCTAATGCACAATGCACACCGGATCAATTTAAAAGGCGAATCCATGCGCAAAAAAATGAATTCCTTGACTCAAGTTGAACACTTGGAGTAAAAATTCACTTCCACCGATGCGTTAGGTTTTAGGTGTTCAAGTTCGACCAGAATCAGTGTTCAAATTAATCAGAATACGCAAGGGAGAGGGAGCAAGATGCCTAAGTTATTTCTTGCGCATTCCTAACTATTATTAATGGAGCGGCTTATTGGTAAGCTATTGTTATAAATATAATTTTAGGCGTGCCTTTTTAATGGCGTTAGCTATCCCTGTTTTGGGTGTTTTTTGTAGAAGGCACAACAGTTCATGAGGCACAGATGCCAAGCAATACTGTTGCTGAAGATCCTGTTTAATGTTGATTAGCAGGCTGGCTGTCATCTCTGCATCCGCCAAGGCACGATGATAGGTGCCGGTAGTGGGCAGTTTTAAATGGCGCACCAGCGTCCCAAGTTTGTGATCAGGGAAATGGGGGTAAATACGACGTGCCAACAGCATAGAGCAAGTAAACGGTTGGCGTCGTTGATAACCGATACGCTCCCATTCAGCATCCAGAAACAGGGTGTCAAAAGAAGCATTGTGTGCGGCAAGAGGAATATCGCCGATAAAATCAGCAAGCTCCCGCATGACTTTTTGACAAGTCGGTGCTTGACGAAGCATGGCATTCGATATGCCGGTTAACTGTTGAATGAAGCCAGGGATTGCGATGCCCGCATTCATCAGGCTCTGGTATTTATCGATAATTTTATGGCCATCAATGATAACAGCCCCTACTTCAGTGGCTCTGTCGCCAAGTCGTGGCGATAAGCCCGTCGTTTCAAAGTCAATAATAACGATCTTACCCATAAGATAAGCCCCCTTTTTTTATAGTCATAACAGCTTGTTGTTTGATGGGTACAGTTTTTAATAATAACATAATCATCAGATACCTGACGGTTATTGACAGGCAGAACTACGCTATTAAAGCGACTAATTTTTTCAGTTAGAGCCTGTTCGGTATTAATACGTATTGTATTTAACGTTAATATCTTGTAATTTTGACCTATCAAGCGCTTGGCAAAGAAAATTATTTGATTTTCCAAGTCGGATTTGATGCACAACAATTCAATCTCACAATGCTGATCAATTTTAGGAATAATTTATGAAATATAAAAACTTACCTGTCATTCTGGCTATTGTTAGTCTTGGATTTTCACCATTAATGGCGTTGCTCAAGCTGAAAACCCCGATTATGTTCCCGGGAACATAATCCGGCTTATGTGGCGCAAACCGTTATGTGCCCC
>JBAXXH010000418.1:0-1848 GCA_037127995.1 Methylococcaceae bacterium
GCTTTTTTAACCAACTTTTTAGGTTTTTGACGTGAGGGGACTGAATAATTACCAGTATTTGAGTCTGACCCCATTGATTTTTGAGTATGTTACTGCAAGACCTGACCCGATGTTTCTTGAGCAAAAACATTTTGCCGCACAGATTGCGCAAAAAACCCAAGAAAACGCTTTGGTCTATGAACAAATCAATGCCGTTCAAAATACCAAAGCACAGGCCATGACCGGTGACTTAGCCAGCGCCGTCGCGCAATCAGTCATTCAGGCAATGGCTTCTCATGATGCTATTGCAAGAACCTTGTTAAAAGACCAACAAAGCATGAAAGATTTTGTCGGAATAATTTACGATCTGGTTAAAGCAGGGAATGGCAATAACTATGTTGGGGTTGCATTCTTCAATAACAGACTTCGGATTACACCTTACGCGTTGACTTCACGGCTCAAGGCCTCAATAGCCCACTTATTAAGGCTCTTACCGACTGCTTGCGCCTTAATCAGAGCTGCCGTATGAAGTTCTGGTGGAACTCTGAGCAACAGTTTTCCATTCACTGGTTTTTCAGGCAGTTTGCCAGTTTTTTCACACGCCTCAAGGTAATCATCAACAGCTTCTTCAAATGCCGTATGCAAATCAGCAACATTATCAGCATGAAAACCAATAATGTCTTGGATACCCAGTAACCTGCCAACCAAGCTATTGTCACGGTCATCAAAATCAATTCGGGCGGTGTAGCCCTTGTAAGTCAGAGTGTTCATGGTTTAACTCCAATAGCGGTTAAAAAATCCCGGGCTTGTTCAACTTGGTACGGTTTGGCTTCTTTGGCAGGATGCGGACGATGGAAAGCCGTAATCCTGCCATTGAAATCAAAACGGATGCGAGAACCACGTCCTTAGAAAATCATTTGACAGCAACTTACCATTGGACTGCCAATAACCTATGGATTGATAGTCATGTTGGGCAACCTCTTTTCGTTGTCCAGCATTCAACGGTCAAAATTCAGAATATCGAGAGATTTCCTCAATGCCATTCGTGTGTTTTAACGCGAAAATATCGGGCACGAAAAGCTCATGCCTCATACACCTCAACTTAAAGATATTAATTCACCACGAAGACACGAAGTTCACGAAGAAAAACCAAAGAAAAATCTTCGTGTTCTTCGTGTCTTCGTGGTGAAATGTCTTAAGTTGATGTCTATAGACTTTCAGATAAATAATTTCTATGTCGACAGATACCATCCCTTTAAGGGATGTTATCTGTATAAACTTACAGCGACACGAATTGGAAATTTAATTTCTGAAAGTCTATAAAAGTCTATATGGGGCACGAAAAGCATGTCCCCGACCTACTTGGCTTGGCTGGAACGGACGGTTAGGCGCGTAATGCTGATATGAATTCATCTAACGACACACCGGCTTGTTTGAGTATTCCAGTTAGAGTTCCAGCTTTCAACTCTTTATGGTTAGGAACAACACAGCCGGAAGAACCCATTCGTAGAACAATGTGACTACCGCGTTGCCGAACCACCGAAAACCCCAGTCGCTCTAAAGCCCGAATTGCTTCTGCACTCGAAACGACGGGGAGCTTAGGCATGTCTGGGTATTTGAAAAGTTGTCAAAAGCGGGCGGGCATAAGTAATCAACGGAAACTCTTCAAGATAGAGTTCAGTTGCTTCGCTCAAATTAGTCAAAGCCTCTTCAACCGTCTCGCCTTGAGTAGTTGTGCCTGTTTCAGGATTGAAGGCAACGTAACCACCTTCTGAATCTGGTGTTAATACTGCGGAAAATTCCATGATTTCTACCCTTTAAATTTAATGATGAAAACTATGCCTAACGTTAAGCTAACCGGGTACCACA
>JBAXXH010000419.1:0-1795 GCA_037127995.1 Methylococcaceae bacterium
TGATTTATAACGATTATTAAATAATATAAGGTGTTGGTTTGCAGGATTTAGGTCATTTTTCATTGGGTCAATTATAGCAGAATTACCATTGCCAAACTGCCCATTATCAGACCTTGGATGCTTGCTTTCATCAAAGTCGCTGTCCTGTGTGGTCTTTTTCCCGTCAGTTTGTTTAAGCGTATGCTCGCCATTCTCTACAGTAATCCAATGCTCGCTATCCCTGGTATGAATACAGACGTGCTTGAAGTTATCGATAAAACTCATCCCGCTTGACCTTGTAGATCCACCAGTCGACAAATAGCACGGGTATAACCAAAGTCACTGTAGTCATTGGCAGTTGCTACCAGATAGGTTTCGCCATGATAGATGATCAAATCCGGTTGCCTGCGACTACCGGAAACGCCTATTCTTGCTTGAGTTCGAAAAGCCCTTATTCCTGCCTACGCGACTTCTGGTACTCAGTCCTCAGATTAAGTTAGGAAAAAGTCAGCCATAACAAGCATTAAAGAGAAAAATGTTATTCTGCACTTATCATTTACCACCTACATACATACATGCATGCATGTAGGTGGTAATACATGGGCTTATCAACGATCCATACAAGGTAAGAAAAATTGAAGATTGAATTAAAACAATTTTCTACGTTTTGATATTGAAAGCAGACTTATCAAACCTGCGCCAAAAAGCCATACAGCTTGGGGCAGAGGCACGGCAGTTATTGTTAAGCCCACAAACTTTTTCTCAATAAAAGCAAAATCATCCTTAATACCCGTTTTGGCCAGCAGAATATTTTCAATAGAGATATAAAGTGCTTTAGTAATATTAGGGGTAAACGCCAAATTGGCAGTCGCTGTCCAATCACCTGTCTTAACAAGTCCTGTTTGAGCAAAAGGATCCGTCACAATTTTACTGATGAACTCTTGAAAAGGGGCTTTCACATCTACCGCTCTTAGCTCGCCTAAGGCGGAAATCTTGGCTTTATCTCCATCAAGGATGTAGTCGCCTTTTTCAGTCAATGCAAGATTGGATATATGATGACCACCTAGCGCATCAATTTTGAATTGGAAAGTGTTTGAGGTTAACGCTGAAGCACCTCCATCCAGACTTTGTGCCTTAAAGTTTGCAGGCAGAAAAAATAATGAATTACCACTGATTATAGGTGCACCAAAAAGAGTAGTCAGCGCATTATCGTAAGTAAATGAAACAGTATTACCATTCACAGTGACTATAGCAGCATTACCAGTTCCTGAAACAACAATAAAAATAAAAGAAAACAATATTTTTTTAAAAAAAGACATAACAATCACCCTGGTTAAATTCAAAAAACGTACAAAAATTTAACGTACCTATTAAAAAGAACGAAAAGGGTACATACCCGAAAATTATTTAATAACCGGGCAATAGTGATTAAGCAAAAAAAATACTACTTTATGAATAGATATTAATTTCAATAAGTTAGTAAGAAATAATAATCGATAATGCGCTTTCATCAATAAAATATGTAAAATATTCTGACATTTTTACCGATTTCCCCCTAATTTTTAGCGACAATTTCTTTACACTTTTAATGTGTCGACGCTTAGTGATCAACATGAATCAATGGATTGATGTTGATCAAAGGCATATAAATTATGGCTTGGAGCATTTTTTGAAGGGTCGATTGACAATTTTTTTAATCATCATAAAGTATAAAAATTCCTGACATTAATGACTTCGACCGTTATTTTTTCTACTCCAATGATCAGACACCCTGATCTCTACTCAAAGCGTCCATTCAGTAGTATTAATAAAATAT
>JBAXXH010000420.1:0-1787 GCA_037127995.1 Methylococcaceae bacterium
CGATGAATTGCTAATCGATTCTCATCCCTGCCTTCTCCCTTGAGAGAGAAAGCAGGCACTTGTGTTGATACTTATATGTAAAACGTCAGACTTGATCTGGCAACTTCAAAAATTAGTCTCAACCAAATCTACAAATACCATAAAAACAACATATACCTAAATTGTAGACAATAATTCGAAAAAAACTTTTGTTGTAAAAAAAAATGGGAAAATTTCCCGGTTTTGGCAGCCACTTTAAAACATTATTAATTTTAATAAGCTGGAGATAAAAAAACGCCGTAAGGCACTACATGCTTGTAAGGCGAATGAGTTTAAGTAACTCGCAATAAATGGTAGTCCCTACAAATCAATGCAGGTGGTAATATTTATCGATTTTTGACATAGTACAATGCCAAACTTTACGGCACTTATGGCATGAATCACACAACAACCCAATTTAAATTATTTTGCCCAAGACCCGACTGCCCCTGCTATCAATCTTTGGATAACAACATCACCAAAGACGGCATCTACACGACCAAAAATGATGGCGTGGTTCGACAGATGTTTAACTGCGGAAAAGGAATGCACCGTTTTTCTGAAACGGGTTATTGTGATTTATTTGGCAAGCATGGCAGTTTCAAAGAATATGAACAAATGTGCAAGCTAAGTTGTTATGGTTTATCGGCTGATGCCATAGCGGATATGTTGCTCAAAGACACCCGGACTATTGCCGCATGGCAACGGGGAGTGAGTAAGAAAGCCAATCTATTTCATGACGTTATCTGCTTATCGATATTCTGTTTATACAGATGGATGAATTGTGGTCGTTTTTGAGAAACAAGAAAAGCCAGTTGTGGGTATTTGTTGGCTTCGAAGTTGACTCCCGCTTTTGGATGAACTTTGAGTTAGGTAGCCGAACCACGCATACCGCAACCAAGCTGGTGACACGCTTAAAACACTACATCGGCAAACTGTCTCGGATTAAGCCGTTAAAAGTCACGACTGAAAAACTGGCGGCATACAAGAATGCATTAAAATCCGTATTCACTGACATAGACTATGTTTATCTGCAAATCGTTAAGAAAAGAGTGAAAATGCGTTTGGTCACCGTCAGGAAATGTTTTGTGAAAGAACCGGAAGCGGATTTTAAAGGAAAAACCCAAAATACCTCTTATATTGAGCGCTTTAATCTGACGTTAAGACAACGGGTATCTTATTTACAAAGGAAAACATTGGGTTATTGTAAAAAGAAAGCGAATTTTACGGATACTCTTTGGATTAATCTCTATGACTACAATTATCGATGCCACCATAAAAGTTTAAGGCTGTCACTTACACTTCCTGGCGTGTCACGATTTCAAAAAAAATGGATGCATCGAACACCTGCCATGGCAATGGGATTGACTCAAGAGGCATTAACTTGGAGATGCTTATTCGTGATGCCTATTCCGGTAACTCCTTGATATAAATCAACCTGCATTGATTTATAGGGACTACCCACCAAAATCTATTATTGTTTTCTATCGGGTGCCTATTAGGCAACTCGCAATAAATAACACCCGCCAAGTTTCGCAATACTACTGTTTAGTTTTAGTGCGCATCGCGCACCATTTTTCATGCCAGAGAAATAAACCTAATACTCAGCCACCCCGATCTCTACTCATAGCGTCCATTCAATAGCGCTAATAAAACAGTATAAAAACATACCTAAACTATAAAAAAATCAATACCCACTCAACATTAAATATTACCGACATTCCGCACCCCAGCCAAGATAAGAATGATTTAAACTACACTTAGCGAAT
>JBAXXH010000421.1:0-1754 GCA_037127995.1 Methylococcaceae bacterium
CTTGGGGGATTTTTTTGGCTTATTGACAGGGGCAGGCTAATGGGTGACCCTGTTGATCCGATAATTATATACAAACATCCGCTTGGCAAAGTCAGCCTGTCTGGCTCCTTGCACTTCAATATGGATGTATATCCAGTCTTCATCGCCATTTTTTAAGGTCACTCTGACCAATTTATCAACAAAGCGTTTTCCCAATTCGGCATCCTGCACCACTGCCCGTAGCTCCTGATCCAAAAAAATAGGCTCTTTTGACCAATCAATCCCGGCATTAGCCTCTGGAAAATAAAACGCCATAAACTCGGGAAAATAATGTTCGACAGCCTCTTTCCAAGGGCTATCGTAATCATCGTTTAAGGCTTCTATAGTGCATAAGTGTTCAGTTTCCGATTCGGTCATATCATCCTCATTGATTTTTGCTGATTATACCTAAAGATGGGTTTTGTGCGCAGATATTGTTTTGCTATAAAACAGCGACCAGCAAAACTTCTTGTGTCAATATTAACGGCTTACAGTCAAGCGCCTTAGAGTGCAAGGCCGATATATTGAACCGTAATTGCAAGCAACGGGATTTTTAATTGCTGCCAGAAAAAGCATTCACCACGAAGACACGAAGGACACGAAGAAGAGCAAAAACGGTTAAAGTTCTTCTGGTTGGAGCTTGGGAACAAGTACAATTAAGCCGTCTTGTTACTTCAAAACACTACCAATACTCACGGAAAAAGTAGCAGTAGTTCCGTTAACGAACCCGACGTTATTTTCGTTACATTCCATATTTAATGTGATGTCCATCGTTGGTGGATTAGTTTGGGACAACGTGGCCGAGGCTGTGTAACCAACTTCGAAAGAATATCCTGAACCGAACCCAGAGGAACCCCGTGAATAAGCGAAAGTAAGTGCGGTGGCAGAAAGTGGAGTAAGTGGTTTATTTGATGGCATCCTAGGCATCCCATATGACACCCCATAACCCCCAAATGTTACACCTTCACTGGCCATTTGAATCTGCATGTAAGGACTATAACCATCAACCTCCGACCATGAATCTACAAAGCCTAAGAAGAAATTTCCAGGATTTCCCATGGTTACACCAGCTATGGTCGTGCCGTCTTGCGCACCTTGGGTTGGTCCAGCCATACCATTATATGCTTTTAAGCAATTAAATCCTGTTGGCAGACTATAAGTACCTACTGTCGAATAGACTCCTTGCTTGATACCTGTTTCTGGTGTTGTTATTAAAATGGTTTTCTTGGTCACGTTACCAGATGTATCAACGGCCATCAGGGTTTTTGAGTAAGTCTTACCAATTGCAATAGAAGCGGAATCATTGGCTTGGTCGTATTTAATGCCTTCAGCGACAATAACAAATTGTCCAAACGTGTTACTACGACTGATATAAGCTAACTCAACATCATCCGACATCGTAGTTGTAAATGTGACATTGCTGCTCGTTGCCACAAATGGGGCTGTTGTAGTAATGACTGGCGGCGTCCTGTCAATATTGGCTGGAAATATGCCTGCTGGACCAGTATCGCCTTTTGCGCCATTGAGGCCATTTATCCCTGGCGCACCATTAAAACCATTGCTGCCGGGGGAGCCTGGCACACCTTGTGGCCCTTGTGGTCCAATAGCTCCCACATGACCCACGGCGCCTGCCGGCCCTTTCAAGGCGATTTCAATATAAGCCGGATGACTGGTTTGAATAGCTTCTTTGCTGTCGAAGGTCAAAGAGGTTTGTCCAACCGGATCAAGTGCCAAAC
>JBAXXH010000422.1:0-1752 GCA_037127995.1 Methylococcaceae bacterium
AATCACATCGGGATAAAAGGTGGTGTTGAGGATTAAATAGGGGCGGACGTGACAGGGAGCAACGCAGGGAGCAGTTGCCGAGCATCTTGACCCTACCCGAAGGCGACGATGATTTTTCAGGTCGTTGGCGTGCGATTAAAAAAATATTCTCTAATGGATTACCGAACACCGTTCCGATGTCCGTCTTAAACGTCATGAGCGAGGAATTTGGCAACGTCGTTTTTGGGAGCATGCGCTCCGTAACGAAAAAGATTACATCCGGCATGTTGATTATATCCATTACAATCCTGTTAAGCATGGCTGGTTAACACGAGTAATAGATTGGCAATATTCCAGTTTTCATCAGTTCGTCAAACGAGGTATTTATACCGCAGAGTGGGGTGCCGCCGTCAATTTACCTTATGATTTTGATAAGTCGTAAGTCTCTTATGGGTTGTATGACGCTTCGCTTATACACCCTAAACTTGCAGAAAATTCTATAGGGGTATAAGTTGATAACGTTCAGGCAGTTGGTATTCGGCGGGATTTGTTTAACAGGATTATCGGGTTGTGCTACTTTTAAAACCCTGGATGCTGATTTTCCGTTGGATCAGCGACTGTTTGTTTACAGTGGAACCCGTCTTGATTGCGCCGCGATAGCAGAAAACGATATTGCGCTCAGGAAATTTAAAGTAGCGCCGCCCCGTTATCCATTAGTTGATTTGCCGTTAAGTTTCGCTTTGGATTCTTTGTTTTTACCGTTAGCGATGCTTGCGGAGATATTTCGTTAAGAACGAACGCCTTTAGATTGAAACTTTCGTCACCACTTCTTTGGTTACAAAGCCGTTGTTTCCAGCGATAAAATAAATTCCCATTCTGCTTCGCTCACTGGCATGATAGATAAACGATTGCCCCGCCTTAACAGCACCATGCCTTCCAGTTCCGGGCGTGGTTTTAATTCTTTAAGGGTAATGGTACGGGATAATGTTCTGACATATTTAACATCAATCATCATCCAGCGTGGTTTGGCAGGATCGCTTTTAGGGTCAAAATGCGGGTCATCAGGATCAAAGGCGGTAAAATCAGGATAGCCCTCTTTAACAACTTCCATAATTCCAACAATGCCGGGTTGATCGCAGTTTGAATGATAAAAAAAGACCGGGTCACCCGGTTTCATGGCATCTCTCATCATATTTCTGGCTTGATAATTACGCACCCCATCCCAATGTTCGGTTTGGTAGGGCTTGCTGTAAAGATCATTAATGCCAAACACATCGGGTTCAGATTTCATTAGCCAGTAGTTCATGGTGTTCTCGCGGGTGCTTTTATAAGGGCTTAGTTTGACACTAAACTAAAGTTTGTGCACTCATGCTATTTAACTGCTACTATTAAAAACAATAAAGAGCCGTAATCAGGCGCTTTCAAAATAGCGGGTATTCAAGCTGACTGGATTTAAACGGCGATGTTGTTGAGGGTTCTGAGTGTCAAAGGATAAAAGAGGTAAAGCAGCGGGCAAAAAAAATGCGGCTGTTTAGGCCGCATTAAAAGAAGGATATAACACTCTGATTTCCAGGGAGGAAATTTGCATCTCAAGAGTTGCAGCTATAATAACGATAAAAATGGATGGATGGAATGTGGCATATTGTCGCGTGACAAATTGTCGCAGGGAGTAATCAAAGCAGCAGGCAAAAAAATGCGGCTGTTTAGGCCGCATTAAGAGAAGGATATAAAACTCTGATTTCCGTGGAGGAAGTTTGCATCTCAAGAGTTGCA
>JBAXXH010000423.1:0-1742 GCA_037127995.1 Methylococcaceae bacterium
AGGTGGCCACAACAACATCTGCTTGCCTGGTATCGAGTACCCAGTGGATCAAGATACACACAGCACGCAATTACCCCGCTACTTATGGCGGCTATAAATTAGGTTATGAGCTCTTAATATTAGGTATGTTTTATAGATTGGGTAACTATCAATCACCCTTGCTATAAAATTAAGGCCTTGTTATTCGTGGCTTGTAGTAGTTTTTATGATGATTATTTATTCTGGGTCATGGCGGGGTCATGTTTCGCGGTCAATTTAGGCTAATTTGACAAAAAAATGATGTCCATAGTTGTGCCTTTTTTTTGAACTGTACACTACTGTTGCCCCAAAATGAAGGGTGCCTCTTTTGGATTATGTTTTTTCTTTCGCCTATAGGCGAAAATAAATAGATGTATTCAAGGATACTGGTTAAGTTTTATAGATTGGCTGTTACGTGTTTTTATTGTCTGGAAGTCTGGCAAGTGATGCCGGTAAAAAACAAGATACTGGCAAAAAAACCGAGTCACGAATCATTTATGCAGTAACATTTACAGTAACCAATGATTTAAAAATCAACACAATTCAGCATTTACAGTACCTACAGAACAAGACTCGGTTGTCCCCGCCTTAAAATAAAAAACCTGCAAATCGAAAGACTTAGCGGGTTTTTTATTGCCTGTAAGATTCACAAGGGTTCATGGATACTCAAATATTATGAGGGTATAAAACTATTTTTCTGGTATTTAAATATATTACCTGTTACTTTTATATCACCTAGTGATATAAAAACAATATGATACGTATTTATAAAACCAAAGTATTTGACCGTTGGTTAAAAAAGTCAGAAGTAACCGATCTTGACTTAATACAAGCGGTAAAAGAAATGAGCATGGGTTTGGTTGATGCAGATTTGGGCGAACATCTGTTTAAAAAGCGTATTGCCCTACCGGGTCGTGGCAAGCGATCTAGGGTTCGTACTTTTGTCGCCAGTAAAATTGATGACCAATGGTTTTTTCTGTATGGTTTTGCCAAGAATGAGCGTGACACTATTTCTGATCAAGAACGTAGAGTATTGCAAGTGATTGCTGGCAGCTGGTTGGAACAGGATCAAAAAATGTTGCAACGGGCAATTGAAGAGAGCGAATTGAAAGAGGTAACAAAAGATGGCACATAATCAAAGTCGTTTATTAGCAGAAATGTTGGAAACTGCCGAGGGTATGCATCAGTCAGCTTTGATTGATAAACGGCGCATGTCAGAAATTCAGGCACTTTGCCAGCCGACGGTTCAACCTATTTTACCGGGTGATATTAAGGCAATGCGTGAGAGTCTTAATGTCAGTCAGTCTGTATTTGCCATGTTACTGAATACCAGTATTTCTACCGTGCAAAAATGGGAAATTGGTGATAAGCATCCAAGCGGCCCCTCACTTAAATTACTGAATATCGTAAAACGGCATGGTATGAGTGCTTTAGCCTGATTTTCGCCAAGAGATTAACCGATAAGCCTTTGTAGATATTTTTTTGACCAAGACATCTAAAGATTTAAACGGTACAACTCGGAAAAATATCCCCCGCTCCTGAATTCCGCACAGATATTGCCCGGTAACTGTCGCTCAAGGTAAAAGTAACCGATTTCGACCCGGGACAGCTAAAAAATGAAACCAGATTGTAACTGCTCCGGTTAAAAGTAATATTATGCTGAATGCATGGTTGGTCGAGATAGAAATGTGGCGCACGCCTGTTTTAGGCCGATTAACTTCCTC
>JBAXXH010000424.1:0-1742 GCA_037127995.1 Methylococcaceae bacterium
TCAGTACGTAATTACCCCGCTACTTATGGCGCGTTCTTTGTAGGCACGGGATCAATAGGCAGTCAGAACCGGCTTGCATGGTATCGACTCCCATCCGGATCAATAGGCAGTCAGAACCGGCTTGCATGGCCACCGGATCAAGGCAGTCAGAACCGACTTGCATGGCCACCGGATCAAGGCAGTCAGAACCGGCTTGCTTGGTATCGACTGCCCACGGGATCAACACGCAGTCAGTACGTAATTACCCCGCTACTTATGGCGCGTTCTTTGTAGGCACCGGATCAAGGCAGTCAGAACCGGCTTGCCTACCCAATGGATCAACACGCAGTCAGTACGCAATTACCCTGCTTTGTCGGGGCTTTTTTATGTCTGAAATTCTGGCAGGTATTGCCGATATTTGACCTAAAAATAAAAAAACCGTTTCAAAGTCCCCTGTTTTGTCCCCTGTTTTTGTTTTGACAGTCTACAGGCATTGATAATGCTATGGTCATGTACTATAGTCTGCGCCGGTTTAATACCGGTTTAGAAAGGCATAAAACCCCGTAAGTCATTGGACTTGGCGGGGTTTTTTATGCCTGAATGTTTCCACACGAAACCACCAAAAGCTATGATTTCTGTCCCCCTGTTTTATCCCACGTTATTTAAAACCCTGTAGAATAATCAAAAATTTCCAAGGAACAGGATTCGTTGAACAAGCTAATTCCATTTGGAGTGATCTTGGGCCGGATTTAATATTCTCTGTCCCTGTAGACTGGTTTTTTATACTCCTTATCGGAATGACGCTGTTGTGCATTGATTTCAATCGATTTTTCGGCGAAAATAGGTTTAACTGACTGGTCGTTTTATTTATTTTCCCCTTGAGAATAAAAACAAAAATTCTGCGCCATTTTGAAATTATCCAAGATGATTCTTGTAAAGGAAAGTTTTTTTAACGGTTTGCCATAAAGCGGTGGATTTTTTCTTTGTGGTGAATTATTTTTAATGGCCTTGTTATACTTTAAATCGCCACACAGATTAAAATCAGTCCACTTGATTTATTAAACGTTCGCAGTCGTGGCCGTGAACAGTATGACTCACTAAATAATATTATAAAATGACTCAGAAAAAACGCTTGATTATTGCCATGACCGGTGCCACCGGTGCCGTTTATGGCGTAAGAATGTTGCAAATTTTACAAGAACAGGAAGAATGGGAAACGCATCTTGTTATTTCTGATGCGGGTGTGGTTAATTTAAAACACGAAATGGATATGAAACGGGCCGAACTGTTTAAGCTGGCTGATGTGACACATGGTATTGATGATATTGCCGCCAGTATTTCCAGTGGCGGTTTTAAAACTGAAGGAATGATTATTGCACCGTGTTCTATGAAAACACTGGCAGCGGTGGCTCATGGCTTTGGTGATAATTTGATTTCACGATCCGCTGATGTCGTTTTAAAAGAGCGCAGGCGTTTGGTGGTAATGCCGCGTGAAACGCCTTTAAATTTGGTGCATATTAGAAATATGGGGGTTGTGACGGAAATGGGTGGCATTATGTTTCCACCGATGCCGGCTTTTTACAGCAAAACCGATTCATTAACGGCCATGGTTAACGAAACGGTCGGTCGGGTGCTGGATATGTTCGGCGTTAATGTCGAGGGCTTGTATACGCCGTGGGAAGGTTTGTAGCGGGTTGTTAAAGAGACCTTCATTCCGACATTCCGCACCCCCGCTATCCGGAACCAGCATATAAGTGAACATA
>JBAXXH010000425.1:0-1739 GCA_037127995.1 Methylococcaceae bacterium
GCGCAATTGGTTATTCATTTTAACTGGAGCGGCTTGGTGGGCTGTGGTTTTCCTGCCGCGATTCAACACGGTGTACCGCGAACAGCCTCTAATATATCGCCAGCGTTTATCGGTATCAATATCGAAAAGTTGTTTTCAGAAGCCACTAAATGTGCCTGTTATTGCGTAAATGATGCGGATGCAGCCGGTATGGCAGAAATGCATTTTGGCGAGGGCTTAGGGCAAGCCGGTGTTGTTTTGCTGATAACCATTGGCACTGGCCTGGGTACGGTTCTTTTTAGCGAAGGCAAATTACTGCCGAATACGGAATTGGGTCATTTATATTTAAAAAACGGCAAAAAAGCTGAGCATCATGCTTCTGATGTCGTTCGAAAAAATGAAGACTTAACCTGGAAACGCTGGGGCAATCGCTTCAATAATTATCTTAATATAATGGAAAATTTGTTTTGGCCCGATCTAATCATTTTAGGGGGCGGTGCAAGTAAACGGTTCGACAAATTTAAAAAACAAATTACCGTAGAAGCGCCGGTAAAACCGGCCGCTTTTTTAAACCAGGCAGGCATTGTTGGCGCAGCCTTGTATGCCCGATCGAAAAATACCTTGATTGATAATTAGGCTCTATGTGAATCGTAGTGGGTAAATAATAAAAATACTGATAAACACAAATCTTATACGCGCTGAAAACGTCCAAGCCGTGATCCCGGCCTGGATTTACGCCAGGCTATCCTGCCTGTCGCCCTGCGGGTAAATACAAATCTGTTCCAGACGATTTGTGCCGGGATCAAGTCGCCATGGATGGCATTCGTAACGCATCCACTCACTGGTTTTGGCTACAGGGTACAAGTAATGAATGTCGGCAATACGATACAATGATTGCAATCGAAATCAGGATAATTTGTGTAACTAAAGGATACGGAATGTCCCGTCTAAAGTTGGTAGCCCTGATTTTTATACTTGATTCTATTGAACGCTATGTAATATCAATTCATCAGATAACCCGCCTTAGCACTACCCCGCTATGTCGGCTACAGAAAATATCATAAAAGAGCATCAATGCTTGAACAGCACTTAAACATATAAAAATGGACAGCTTCTAAATCGGCAAGTCTGAAATGATAGGAGGCTGTCCGAGAATAGGAGTCGTAGCGAGGGGAAGCCATTTTGAGTCAGATTTTTTGATCATTTGAGGCGAATAGTTGTGCTATTGAACGTTGTGAGCAAAAAATCTGGCCGAAACGGCTTTTCCGCAGCAGGTTTTTTTATTCTCGGACAGCCTCCCATCCACACACAAACAAGATTAATGATTATGACTATCAAAACAAAATTACGCTGGGGTATTTTAGGTGCGGCCCGTATTAACGAGCGTTTGCTGCCCGCCATCGTTGAAGCTTCAAATGCCAAACTGGTTGCGATTGCCAGTCGTCGCCCCGGTGCAGCCGCGCAAACGCTGGCGCAGTTCGCTCCGCATCATCAACAGAATGTTCTAGCCTGCAACAATCTGGAGGCCTTGCTGGACAATGCTGACATTGATGCCGTGTATGTGCCGCTGGCAAATCATGAACATGCCGAATGGGTACTGCGAGCGATTGAACGCGGCAAACATGTCTTGTGCGAGAAACCGATGGCCTTGACGGTGGCTGACATCGACGCCATTAAAGCGGCCGCGCTTAAGCATAAAGTGACAGTCATGGAAGGTTTTATGTACCGGTTTCATCCGCAACACGCTCGCGTTCAGGAAT
>JBAXXH010000426.1:0-1723 GCA_037127995.1 Methylococcaceae bacterium
TCAACATCCTTTATTTTGATCTGGGCAGCGGCACTGATTATATCTACAAAGGCACCACCCGCTTTGTTGGTTTACATAATCATGATCTTCTGGAACTCAACGCCAAACAAAAGCAACTTTTTAAAAAAGACAGCGTGGAAGCACTCTACCCTGAATATTACCTGATCAAAATAAACCGCTTTAACGACATCGCCAAAGACACGCTGGATGAATGGATTTACTTCTTAAAAAATGAAGAAATTAAAGCCAGCTTCACTGCCAAAGGCTTAAAAGAAGCCGAAGAAAAGTTTAACATTATGAAGCTGCCGGAAGACGAACAAAAAGCTTATGAACATTACCAAGATGATTTGCATTACCAAGCCAGTATATTCGAATCCTCTTTTGGGGATGGTTATAGTGAAGGGAAAGTAGAAGGTAAGGCAGAAGGCATCGAAATAGGTATAGAGCAAGGTATAGAGCAAACAACAAAAAATATAGCTCTCAACTTAGCTAAAGAAGGCACAGCAATTGAGATAATAGCTAAGGTGACAGGCTTGCCAGAAGCAGATATTAAACAAATTTTAAAATAATAAAAATCAAAACATAACTGAAAACATAACTGGGGTCAGAGTAAAGTTATATTTCTGATATACTGGGCAAATACACTGCCGGTTTTGCCTTTTCAGAACGCTTGCCTGAAGACAGTCAGCGAGAGCTGGCATGGCGCGATGTGATGTGTGAGTTTCAGGTGCATCTCCAAGCCCCCTTTGCGGGTAGCTCTTATTTGCCGGCTGAGATTAGCCTCTGCCCTTTACAGTCATATAAAAAGTATCTTTTGTCGGGTAACGACAGCCGTCTGGCTATGGAGGTTGGTGTGCTATCGGGGGACAAAATGACAAGTACAGGCCAGGCGGGTTGGTTGATTTTTGGCCCCTATCTTCCCTTGATGGCCGGCCAGCATCAAGTGCTGTTTCGCTGCACAGTGGGTGAAAGCGGACTTGCCGGTGCCTATATGGATGTAGCAGCCGACAAAGCTAACCGTGTACTTGTCGAGTACGCTTTTGAAGAACCTGATGATGCGGGTTGCTTCATTGTGCGCCCGATATTGCTGAATACGTCATGTGCCGATCTTGAGGTTAGGGGTGTTCGTTACTGAAAATACCGATTTACAAATTTCGATGATTGAGATTGCACCTTGGCAATCAGGCGGAAATTACAGTATTAGGGTCAGACTCGATTGATTGTTGGATTTTAGAAATAGAGGAAAGATAATTGGAAAACCTATGGTGATTGTTGTACTATTTGACGATGTTAAAAACAATTAAAATTATCAGCAGTATATCCTCTATTGAAACAATTGCTGAAGGCCATGGTATTAGAGAGCTTGCTCAATTACGAGAACGATATGGGCTTGGAAATTGGCGTAAAAAGAAAGGTATCGCTGTTGTAGAAATGCCTAATGGGGTATCCGCAAAAGCTGAAATACATTGGTACGAAGCGCAGGGTGTTGGAAAAGTCAAAATGAAAGTAAAGAGGTGGTTATGAAATTCGTAGTTTGTATGGATAATGCCGAACTTGGCGATCTTTCCGCTGACGACCTAACTATTGGACGTCTTTATGAAGTAATCGAAGATGTTGATATGTATGGCATGTTGCGTGTTATTGATGATTCAGGTGATGATTATCTCTATCCTGCGACATTATTTGAATCGGTGGAAATCCCTGATGGCGCAGCTGAAAGGTT
>JBAXXH010000427.1:0-1714 GCA_037127995.1 Methylococcaceae bacterium
TTCTGGATCAAGTCGTGTTACCCAAAAAAGGCAAGCTATCAAAAGCGGATCAGGCTCGCGAATACGCACCGGAATTTAAGCAAGCGAAAAAGCAACATTCTGCCGTTGAATCGGCCATTAATGCCTTGGAAGTCCATGGTTTGGATAAGTGTTTGGATCACGGTATTGAAGGCTTTGAGCGTTATGTCGCGTTAGCCGTCTTATCACGTAACATTCAAAAAGTCGGTGCCATCATACGCGACCAAGAGCGCTTGCGGCTTTTTGAAGAACAACAGGAACTGGCTGCCTGACGCTTTTTTGATAAAAACCGCAAGGTGATCCACAGGGAAGGTGCGCCTGAAATTTGTAATTGATAGGAATAATTTTGAATAACGGCTAATAAATCGGGAAATGAGTGGGTTTTCCAGCTACTGAAAAAAATTTCAAAAAAAATTTTCTGGAATTTGCGGGGTTTTTTAAAAAAACCGGCTTTTTCGTTCAGGCACTAATTAATCCATAAGACCGACAAACTCCTAGTGGCAATATCAGGTAGCGCATAGGTCAGGGATCACTACTATTCATAGTTTGGTACTATACATAGGGGTCGTTACCGGACAGTGACAACGCCAAAATTTAACATAACCCATTATGCGAAGATTGAATGTTATTGCAATATAGTAATGCTCTGCATTGGTTCACATTTGACTGTCCGGTTAGGAGCAGCGAATTTACAAAGTTCAGTGGCAGCAGTGGGTCGTTAACCGACAGCCAGAAAGATTAATTTTTGATGATTTCCAGTGACTACTGTTGAGTAATTTTAAATGGGCTTATAATCAACAAAAGGCTCTAAAGTTTCATAGCAATTCAATGCAACAAATGTTGCATTGCAAAAAGTGGAGCAGAGCGTGTAACCTTTATATCGTTAACCAAACACATTGGCTCAACAAATATTTGTCTGCAAAAACTGTAATCCAACTTACCTGATAAACCCGTTATAGGCGAATTAAACTCTCTTCATGGGCATTTATAGAAAAATGTATAAGTCACCTTCGATAATTAACGCGAAAAAAATATTACTGTTAATTCTGTTACTGCTCCCCATAACCGGTTGGTCTTCTGCTCCATGTTCCGGTAAAAAAGCAGGCATCTCGCACTGTAGTGGTTCCCAATTTGTTTGTAATGACGGTAGTACCAGTAAATCAACAAAGGATTGTTCCAGTTTTTTTAACGGTGAACAGCAGCAAACTAAGCCTGTCCCTGTTCAAGAAAATGCTGGTTCACAGTCTGTTCATGAGGGTAATACCGCGATTACCCGATCAGGCGATATTCTGAAGCTTGATTACCCTGGTTTCACTGTCTGGTTGGATTGCTCTAAACGCGGTGCCATAAAATTTCAGTATGTTGCTCAACGTGATAATGGCAATGCCAAACGTTATGATCGATTCTTTCTTGACCCGAATGTCCCTGCTGAATGTCAGCAAAAAACCGCCAAGGCCTATGGAATGAACTACGATCGTGGACACCAAGTGCCAGCAAATCATTTGGACGCGTCAAACGAAGCCATCAAGGCCACTAACACCATGACCAATATTTTGCCCCAAGCTGCGAATATGAATCGGGGGGCGTGGCTACAAACAGAAGAGATTGTGGAATGTTATCGGGATATTGCTGAATTGCTGGTTATCGGCGGAGTAATCTGGGGGGATAATCCTGCTGATGATTATTTTGTTCAGTC
>JBAXXH010000428.1:0-1711 GCA_037127995.1 Methylococcaceae bacterium
TTCTGCCCATAAACTCTATGGCCCCAAAGGCATTGGCTGTCTGTATGTGCGTAACCGAAAGCAAACCCGACTCACGCCCTTGATGCAGGGCGGCGGTCAAGAATACGGCCTACGTCCCGGCACCTTACCCACGCATCAAATTGTCGGTATGGCGGCGGCGATAAAGATGGCCTACGACTTAATGAGCCGTGATTATCAACACAGCCAACACTTGGCACAACTATTAACGACTCAACTCAAGCAACTTGATGGCGTCCAATTTAATGGTGATCAAGTTAATAAACTCCCCACGATAATTAATGTCAGTTTTGCTGATGTCGGCGCAGATTCTTTACTGATTGCCTTAAGAAATCAACTCGCCATTGCCTCTGGCTCAGCTTGTAATACCGGCACCATTGAAGCTTCGCATGTGTTGCGAGGTATGGGTATAGAAGGTGACCGACTGTATGGTGCCGTGCGTATCAGTTTGGGTCGCTACACCACCGAGGCCGATATCCAACAGGCAGGGCGACAAATATGTGCCGCCGTGACCCATTTAAGACAATTGGCCTTGGAGTAAGGTAACAACATGCTTGGCAAAAAAGTTCTCAACAATATCTATTGGCACAGTAGTTTAACCCCTGCCCAACCTGACGATGTGCAACAGTTCAT
This sequence comes from Methylococcaceae bacterium, assembly GCA_037127995.1. Classification (GTDB taxonomy): domain Bacteria; phylum Pseudomonadota; class Gammaproteobacteria; order Methylococcales; family Methylomonadaceae; genus Methylobacter_C. The sequence goes on from JBAXXH010000428.1 coordinate 652, forward strand.
CGCTGAAGCGGAAACCTTGGCCAACGTGCAGGCGGGTACTGATTACAATATTGTAAAATATGACGGCAACAGTCAGTCGCTGTCTTTATTGTGGTACCCCTGTTTTTTTGACGACGCTTTTCCTGCTCTGGAAAAAAGTTATCGCATTGACCTAAGTACCCGGCGTGTTGAAAAACGCAGCTATCAAGCATCGTTAAATCCGCCCATTTTGCACCGTAAAGAATTATTACTGAGGCCAAATGATCCGCATAACGCGCAATTTAAAGAACTGACCGCTACCGCCGAACAACTGGGCTTATTTGAAAATACCCTGCGTATCGGCTTTAAACAAGCCTGGGAAAAGCTGATTGCCGAAAAAGGCTTTCAGTTGGTTGATCATCAATTTGTACCCTTGGGTAATGTGGAAGATCAGGATGATCAAACCGTTGAACCCAGCCCAAGCGCCGCCATTGCCAGGCATTTAACCGCGCTGTCGCGCAGCAACTTGTCGGCACCGATGCAGTGTCTGGCTCGGCACGGTTTTTTGGAAGGTAACTGGACGGTATTTGATTATGGTTGCGGCAGAGGCGATGATATTCGCAACTTAATCGCCAACGCCATTACCGTGTCCGGTTGGGACCCGCATTATGCGCCGGAGCAACCCAAACAAGCCGCCGACATTGTTAATTTGGGCTTTGTTATTAATGTCATCGAAAGTTATCAAGAACGTCTTGACGCCTTATTGGGTGCTTACCACTTAACCCGGCAAGTCTTGGTGGTATCGGCCATGCTGGTTAACCAAAATACCTTTAAAGGCCAGACCTTTAATGACGGCGTTATTACCCAGCGCAATACGTTTCAAAAATATTTTAGTCAAACCGAGTTAAAAGAATTCTTAAGCGAAGCCTTGGAGACACAAGCCATTCCGGTCGCTCCCGGCATCTTTTATATATTTAAAGACCCGGATGCCGAACAACGCTTTTTGCTCAATCGGCAACGCAGTCACCGCACCGTGTTGCGCCTGGCCTACCGTTCGGCCAATCCCGCCTTGCCCAAACTGTCGCGTAACGAAAAACAGTAT
>JBAXXH010000429.1:0-1699 GCA_037127995.1 Methylococcaceae bacterium
CTGATCAACTCAAAGGCCTCGTAAGGCTTAAGCAAACCGGCCATATCTTTAATACAGATGGAATGTGCGCCCATATCTTCAATCTGTTTGCCCAGATTAACCCACGAATCCAGCGTATGTACCGGACTGGTGGTATAAGAAATAGTCCCTTGGGCATGTGCGTTGGTATTGAGTACGGCTTTTACCGCATGCTCAATATTACGCATGTCATTCATTGCATCAAAGATACGAAAAACATCAATACCATTGATGGCACAGCGTTCAACAAACTTGTCAACCACGTCATCGGCATAATGACGATAGCCTAAAATATTTTGCCCTCTCAGAAGCATTTGCTGTTGTGTTTTAGGCATTGCCGCTTTCAGTAAGCGCAATCTTTCCCAAGGATCTTCACCCAGATAACGGATACACGCATCAAAAGTAGCGCCACCCCATGATTCGATAGACCAGTAGCCGATATCATCGAGTTTTTTACAAATCGGCAGCATATCTTCTATGCGTAAGCGAGTGGCTAAGATTGATTGATGCGCATCACGCAAAACAACTTCAGTGATAGCTAGGGGCTTTTTTTTATCTTTGGCCATTCTTAATTTTCTCCGGGAACCTTTACAGGATGTTAATCACAGACCTTTTGGGTCGATTGAATGTAATAAATATAAAACCGTTTAGATATCAAACAGTACACAGCTAACCAACACTTCTTAACTTTATTTATGCTTGCTTCGATACTGATGCACCGCTGCCGAAATCGCAGCGATGACGCTTTTATCAATACCACTGGATACCGTTGCAGCTGCCCCCATTGCGGGTGCGTCCGGAAAAAAACGCTGCACCAATGAAGACATGATATTAATCGCAACCACCAGCATGGTCAAAAACAAAAACACAATGCCCATTCCGGCAAACATTAATTCAACGCCGCTACTCATCATTTCTGTCATATTGTAAAACCTTATGTTGAAACGCTTGAATCTATTGAAAATACTGAAACCTTAAGTACATTATCCATAAAACCACGCTGCTAAACAAACTAAAGATAACAAACGCCTTTGATTTTGGATTGCCCTTGCCATTGATTGGCGGCAAATCAATTCCTGATTGACAAAGAACCTCAGTTAGCACCTGCCTGCGCGGATGGTTTATGCCGATAATACTACGATATTATTGAAGCTTGGCGTCAGTTATAGATTAACATCCCTATAACCGGATTCGCTACGCATTCCAACGTATACGGGCATCCAGGCCAGAATTTAAGGCGTGTTAAAACGACCTGTTTCTCCATTGAAGTGTACTTTGGGCTTCAACGTATTTGGACAAAGTTTTGGTAGTCGTGAAACAACACAATAAAATTAAGAATAAGACATTGTGGTGCTAATATATATTTTAGGTTATTGGCACTCCAATAAAAAACAAACTTAACCTTTTAATCAGTAAATGGAACAAATTCAACCCCGCTTTTTATTAAAAAGTAGCTGCCACAAATACGTTGGCATGCTGGCGCTATTTACGTTATGGTTACTAAGCCATCCTTATTCGGGGCTATACCATGATGCCAGGCTTTATGCCGTGCAAGGGCTTTACCATTTATATCCCCATATTTTTGAAAACGACCTGTTTTTTCAATACGGCTCACAAGATCAATATTCAATTTTCAGCTTACTCTATGCGCAGACAATTACGCTTTTTGGGCTAAATTATG
>JBAXXH010000430.1:0-1696 GCA_037127995.1 Methylococcaceae bacterium
CACAATGGCTCGGTCATCGACCTCGACGTTAATCATACGGTAGGCAACGCGCCACCTGCTCTCATGTAGCTATCGACATTGTTGTTAATACAACAGACCTGTTTTTAGGGTTTCCACGCACTTCGAATACACATCTAAAAGTTTCACTTCCGATAACCTTACGCACGACTAGCGTGAATAAGCCTGTCTTAATAAGCTGTAAATCAGGTGTTTTCATCGGTTATTGTTTGATCTATAATTAAAAGCTGAGGGTGAGTCGCGGAAAATCGGCTTCCACGAGTCCTGATGAATAATCTTGAATGGAGGGTCTGCCGTCCTCCCACCCTCATTTAATCCGCTCATAAACCTTTCCCTTTATCATCTCCGCTATAGTACTGACAGACTGCTTAAAAGCCGAGACAATCATATTGGTCTTAACCCCTTTTTTGGCATAATCAAATTTTACCGATAACTTAATCGCCGGATTATTTGTTTTAAGTACATAGATAACGTAACCGCTTCGGGTATCAAATAAAATCTGATCCGGGTTACTTACAATCTCCGGCAATTGTTGCCATTCCATTTCACTCAGTGCATCACTTGTTTTTTTTTCATGCCTAGTCTGCTTGGTTCCTTTTATCAGACCTTCGCGGATAGCTATTTCAGCAGTTTTTGGGGCTATTTTTTTGTTTTCATCTAGCCAATTAAGAGTCGGAGTATCAATAGCGCCAACGATAGCGACCCGCCCAACTTGCTCAGTAGCCAGCCAAGTATTCAGCGTACCTATCCATTGCGCTTGCATTTCCATTGCCATGATTGGCTTAAGCGCTTCCATCATCGCCGCACCCACCGGCGCAGGCAAGCGGATCAGCTTGTCATCAATCAGGCTCTTGAAAGACTTGGCAACCGAAGCCCCCGGCTTATAGTCCCACCCGTAATCCACGCCCTTGGGCAAGGTATGCACCACGCCATTCCGGTCGGTTTTCTCATACGTTCCGTCATCCGGTGCCGGATGGCCTTTATACTCAGTCGGCCTAACCGCCGCTATTCGACACCGGCAACCAAAGCCGTTCGGCGGATAGTGGCTGTCCCAAAACGGGTCGTCGTACTTCAGCACCGTACCGTTCCAGCTTTGATGTAACGGCCGGGGGTGCGCCACCGTGTCATTGTGGATATACTTCCAGTACGGCCGTGACTGCAACAACTCGGGGTCGGTCAATTGCGCATACCGCCCGGCGGCATAACCGGCCCGCATATTGGTGTTGTAAATCACCCGCGCCCGCCAGTCCCGCCCCGCTTCGGTATCGCTGCCCGTCCAGCCTTCCCAGCCGTGCTTCTTGACGAGGGCCTCAAATGCTTTTTTAAACGCGCCTATCGACTGGCCAGCAGCTGCATTCTTAATAACCTCCGCATGAATATCCGCCAACAAATCGGCCTTCATCGCACCCGCGACCATAAACGCCCGGTCATGCGCACCGGTTAAAATGTCATCCCAGTGCGCCGTCGGCAGGTTCAGCTTTTGCTTTAAAAAGGCGACCTGCTCCTCAAACGGCTGGTTAAACGTGCCGTCGCCGCGTGCGTTAAATGCCAGCTGTGTAGGGGATAGATTTAACGGCATAATAAAGGCAGGTTAAAGGTTAAAGGTTCAAGGTTCAAGGTTAAGACCCTTTACCCTGCTTTTAAAACATCATACCGGCCCGACAAATCAGCGGCTGCA
>JBAXXH010000431.1:0-1691 GCA_037127995.1 Methylococcaceae bacterium
TCCCGTTGGTGCCTGATAGCGAATGCCCGTGAAATAAAGACGAGCGCTATTGGCAGGACATACATCGGAATGGCATAGGCGACCCACCGGAGCGTCGTGTAATTAAAATGCGCAAGCGGTTTATCGGGAAACAAAAACGCATTGTGTAGCGAAACCGAAATCTCTCGACCCAACATGACCCCGATGGCGGTGGCAGCCGTGAAAAGGAGAACATATTTATAGGTGTGTTTCAGGCGGGACTCGTGAACGTTGCCACCGAGCTGCTTTACGGCGACCCAGATATCATTTTCGCTGGCGCTCCCGAACACGACCAGAGAAGCGAGTAAGCGACAAAGCAGACCGGTGAGGTGATCCAGTTCCTTGATCAAGTTGATGGTCTTGGTATAGTGTGGTTCCGCTTCTTTCCAGACGGTAACTTTTTCCGACATCGCATTGTAGGAAATACAGATTTCCCCCCATTTCAGGGACGGTTCGTTGAATAAACGACGAAAGGACGATTGGTTGGCGTAGTTCTGTATTTGGTCAAAAAGAAGGCAATTATGAGCCCATTTGTACTCGACTGTGGCGCTGGATTTTTCGAAATCCCCGTAGTCGATGCTAGTCACCAGCAAGCGATTGGCGATTTGTGCTTTTAAGCTATCGTCGACCGCCGATAACCTTGAGGTAATCAGAGCGTTATAGACCTCCACCGCCTTGGTCGGAATTGCGAATGCGTCATGGATGCTGTCCCTTAAAATAAGCAAAGGATTAAACTTGCTTTCCCAGGCAATAAAAAACAGCAATAATCCGGCGGCAATCAAAGGCATGATGGTATCTCCGTCCAACCCATTGAAAAGGTCAGCTAATTCCCCGGATCGAAGGTTCTTCACGATGAGCGTTACCAGCGGCTCCAAGGGCAGCCATCGCCAAGTCAGCAAGCAGTAAAATACTGCCATAAACGAGCAGTACGATGCGATGCCTATCCAGTAGGTGCTTCTGCGAACAAAGTATTGGGGTAGTGTCGGTTCAGCACCTAACTGAATCCGGCGTTTTTGAAAGGACTGATAGGCAAGGAAGAATGCCATCCCGGTTCCAAGAAACTGTATCGCAAAGTTGATCAAGAGTTCGGCAGTCATTATGAGGTTGCTCCTGCGTATTTTTCACAAGATTTCAAGTTTAGGAGAAATGTCACGTTCTGCCTGCTTATAAGCGCACTTGGTAAACAATTCCGGTTGTTTTTACGCCAGTTTGGCAAGGCCTGGATAGTGTGATACGGGGGTATGTTTTTCTTTCCCGATTTTAAACCATTAATGAAAAGTTGCTCCATTTGTACCTGATAAAAACGCGTATAGTCGAAAAGCAGACCGATTGTTGTGAAGAAGCAGACGGGAACTGGCATTAAAAGTAAAGTGGAAGATGCGTGCAGCGCCGAGTACGACTCCAAAAGCTCACTCGCCAACGTCCGAAACGTTCCGAACACATCTTCAAAATAAATTATAGCAGAAAAAAGACAAGTTGATAATGGTCAGTTATTACCCTGTTTTGCTCCCAACCCCACCACCAGTGCATCCTGTAATTATCGACTATCAACTTAAGTCGAGACATTTTTTTGATCGGGTCGAGATAACGGGATTGCGCCCGTTATCCCTCCCACACAACCGGACATGCGCTTTTCCGCATCCGGCGGTTGAATCCAACAACTTATGCTGTTG
>JBAXXH010000432.1:0-1684 GCA_037127995.1 Methylococcaceae bacterium
CAATGAACGAGAATTCTTTATTTAACGTGTATATTGACGAGTCATGCCATTTGGAAAACGATGGCATGCCGATCATGGCATTCGGTGCCATTTGGTGTCCTAAAGATGAAGCACGACGCTTGGCGCAAGAATTACGGGATATTAAAGCCCGGCACCATGCCCGGGGCGAATTGAAATGGGCTAAGGTATCGGAAGCCAGGCAGGGTTTTTATATTGAGTTGGTCGATTGGTTTTTGGCAGAGCAACCCTTGCATTATCGTGGCCTGGTGGTGCAAAACAAGCATCTACTGAATCACCAACAGTTTAACCAGAACGACCATGATGTGTTTTATTACAAGATGATTTTTTCGTTGCTTAACAAAATACTCAGCCCCGATAGCCAGTACGATATATATCTGGATATCAAGGATACCCGCAGCCGTCTGAAACTGAGGAAGCTTCGCGAAGTGCTCTGTAACAACGTGTATGACTTTACCAGCCAGATGATCCATCATTTGCAAAATGCGCATTCGAATGAAATGGAATTGATGCAGGTAGCCGATTTGCTCACCGGAGCCATCAGTTATAAACATCGTGGTCTGGCGGGTAATAACGCCAAACTGGCAGTTATCAAACGCCTTGAGCAACGCCTGGGGCGCTCGCTATTGCATACCACGCCATTGGTTGAGCAAAAGTTGAATCTGTTTGTTTTTCAGCCGCAACGGGTATAGTCATGTGTCAGCAACCGAGTTGGCTGCCACCAATATTTGAGATGTCGCCGTGGTCAGATGCACTAATGGAATCGCTTTATGCTCTGTTTAAACGCGACTTTATAGATAACCAAGCTAATTATGCTGGTAATCCGGTCTGGTTTTTCCCGCAAAAAGACCGTGGCAAGGAGGAAATTTTCTGGCATTTGGTCGAAAGGGAAGATCCGCCCCGTTCAGGTAATCGCTTTCCAGACTTTAGGCGTTCAGAACGGTTGCCTTGGGCAAGACCAATGCTGGATAACTTGCAGGAACCCGAAATTTTGCATTGGGACTATGAAGAAGGCGACAGAGATGTTCACACCTATGTCTGGTTGAAAGACTACGACTATTTGATTGTAATGAAGAAATATAAGAATAGGCAGCGCAGACTGATTACAGCCCACTATTTGGATTATTCCAATAAACGCAGCAAGCTAATGAAAAAATATGAACGCCGTATTCAGTAATACTGCAAAAAACAAATGCCCACAAATAAAAAAGCCAACACACATGGCGTTGGCTCAACTCCTTCAGCCTTGGGCTGATGAGATTGGTAAATTATGAGACGTAGAAGGCTTTTTGTCAATTAGCATGGAAAACACTTTACTATGACTTCCAAAATTAGAATTGCTGGCTCCAAATCGGGCAACTATTGCCTTGAAACCTTCTATTTCCTAAAAAACAACGAAACTGTGTGCATTCTACGAACACCGCATGGGCTGGAGCTTAGGATTTTCATTAATACCGCTAACCTTGATGAACGAAATGGCTTTATTTTGGCTTTTATCTTGCAGGACTTACCATAATGGTAAATAATATAAACCTAAGCAACTATGTAGGCTCTTTGCCAGCGTCAGAAAATGCAGGCCGAAAAATCATGGGTGGCCCGCTTTATGAGCGAAATCAAGTTCTTTCTGTATTAAGTCAAGGCGTATCGGTGATCTCCCCCTGGACCA
>JBAXXH010000433.1:0-1654 GCA_037127995.1 Methylococcaceae bacterium
ATATTACCTTGATTAAATGGGTGCGTGACGAAACACCGGTTGCCCAGTGGAACACGGTAGGGCCTTTACTTGAGAAGCACTGCGCTAAATGTCATGATGCTGAATCCGGTTTGCCGGAAGTGAGCAAACTTGAGGTTGCAAAAAGCCTGGCGGAAACCGATCATGGCACCAGCATTGCCTCGTTGACGCGCGTTTCTCATATTCATTTGTTTGGTATCAGCTTTATTTTTCTGTTTGTCGGAGCCATTTTCGGCCTGGCCGAATTTAATCAGTTTTGGAAACTGATTCTGATTTCAACGCCTTTTGCTTTTCTGGTTTTGGATGTTGCCTCCTGGTGGCTGACCAAGTTCTGGCCATCATGCGCCTGGCTTACCATGATTGGGGGTTTAGGCTATAGCCTGGCAGCCATGGTTATGTTTGCTACCTCCTTTGCGCAAATGTGGTTGCCTCGCTGGACCAAGAAGTAAAGACCTCAAGGTGCGTTCGCTGGTTCCCAAGTTGGAGCTTGGGAACCAGCAGAAACAAAACCAATAATTTTAATTAACAGAGATTTTATATCTATGGCTTTACCACCCCTTACCAACCGTGAACAAGTTCGAGAATCCGCTTTTAGCACCGTGTGGTCTGAGCAACTGAATGATGCTTTTAAGAACATTGCCCCGTATTATGATCGAGGCAACCAGGTTGCCAGTCTGGGTTGTTGGAACTGGTTTCTGCGTACCTTTATGTCGATGATTGAATTGCAGCCAAACCAGCGTGTACTCGATGTTTGTGCAGGGACTAATGCGATTGGTATTGCCTTGCTTAAACGCGAACCGACTCTGGACGTTTATGCCATTGATCGCAGTACCGACATGCAGGAAGTCGGGCGGCAGCGTTCTGAAAGCTTGGGGTTTCATATTAATAGCGTGATTGCAGATGTTCACACTTTACCTTTTCCTGACAATCACTTTGATGTCGTCACCTTGCAGTTTGCCTCACGCCATTTAAAAATAGCGCACATGTTTGGCGAAATTAATCGTGTCCTTAAGCCGGGTGGACACTTTTACCACTGCGATATGTTAAGACCCAGTAATCGGGTAGTTGAAAAACTTTACTACGCTTATCTGCGTTTGTGCCTGAGTGGTACCGGCTTGTTGTTTCGTAGCAGTCCTGCGGCGTTAAATCTGATCAAGTATTTTATTAACGCCCTGGAAATTTTTTATTCAACCGAAGAGTTGTCTGTTCTGCTTGAAGAGCAAGGCTATTGCGATATTTCCGCAAAAGCCATATTTTCAGGGATGCTCGGCTGTCATAGTGCCCGTAAACCGATACCTGAAGTTCTTTCCTGAATAACAGGCAGTTGAGCTTTATTTTGTTTTGCGCTATCAATTTAAAGTGGGACGATTTTATAGAGTCCATTCCTTTAAGGGATGTTATATGTCCCGTCATGCCAGATTATACTTCGTGGGAGCGACGCCTACGTCGCGATTTGAAACATTAGTCGCGACGAAGGCGTCGCTCCCACAGTCGAGAATCAAAATACTTTTTCCAGCATCCGTTGCTTAAGATCAGTCCACATAGTGAGTCGATCTGCGTTACCGACGGGTTGGCCGTTTCCCTTTATTTTAGCCAGCCATAAACTGCTGCCGTTAAAACTATACACCGGCAATAA
>JBAXXH010000434.1:0-1575 GCA_037127995.1 Methylococcaceae bacterium
ATACCGCCCTGTATGAGTTGGCCACGCACATTCTTGATCCGGTGATTGACTACTTTGGCATGATTAAGCTGACCTACGGTTTTTGCTCGCATGAATTATGCAAACACATTAACAAACGGGTTGCCCCAAAGCTTGATCAACATGCCGCACACGAACTCAATTCCAAAAAGAACCTGATCTGCCCACGTTTGGGCGCAGCCATTGATTTTATCGTTGACGATGAAAACATGCGCGAAGTCGCCGACTGGATAGCAGAAAACACCCCGTTTGACCGGCTGTATTTTTATGGAAAAGACCGGCCCATCCATGTCAGTTACGGCCCGGAACAAAAAGGCGAGTATATCGATTTGGTAATGACCGAAGCGGGAAAGCAAGTACCCAAAAGACATAAAGGCGCATTAACCCATGGATAAACAAACCATAGACATCGTCAACCAAGAAGCCGAAAGCATTGCACAACACGCTGTAAACCGCTTGGTGACAAAAGTTAACTAACCTTTAAAAATAATACTTGGTTATAGGTACAAAAAGTAATACGATGAAAGCTTACTTATTTTTTTTGTAAGGATTTTTATGCAACAGGCAACATTAACCAGTAAAGGCCAAATAACCATTCCAAAATTTGTACGAGATTCTTTAGCATTACATGCGGGTGACAAAATTGAATTTATATTGACCAAAAACAACGAAATAATGCTAAAGCCTGTTACCAAAAAAATAGATGAGGTATTCGGTCGTTTATTCAAGGCTGATCGTCCCACCGTTGACATCTCGGAAATGGACGCTCTGATAAAACAAAAAATCAGGGCAGATTTTACATGAAAGCACTGGATACCAATGTGCTGGTGCGTTTTTTGGTGAAAGATGACGCCGAACAAGCGCAACTGGTTTATATTCTGTTTAAGCAAGCAGAAAAACAAAAACAGCAGCTATTTGTACCGATACTGGTGGTTTTAGAAACGATTTGGGTGTTGCAAGCGGTTTATCACATAGAGGATCAAGAAATACTGGCGGCACTAAATGATTTATTACTGATGCCCGTTCTATTATTTGAAACACAGCCAGTTTTACATGCTTTTATTAGTGCAGCGACAGGTAAAAACTTTGATCTTGCAGATTTACTGATTGCCCATTCTGCAAGTGTTTACCCCTGCGAAGGGGTGCTGACATTCGATAAGAAAGCTGCAAAATACAGTGGATTTGAGTTGATTAAGCCCAATCGGATTAGCGAAGTATAACCCAACACGTTACACCGACCTTTTTGATTATCCGTTAAATTTTATTAGCGTCAATGCCTTAAAATCCATAATTGACATTGCTCATATTAATCAATATGATCAATGTGTCTACAATGGAGAATTAACATGATTAACGAAGTAAATGCTGCTGTATTCCGGCAAAATCTGGGTGAAATGCTCAATCAGGTGCAATACCGCCATGACTACATAGTGATTAAAAAAAAGACGGAAAACCAGTAGCAGCTTTGGTTGATACACAACTATTTGAGCGGATACGCCGCTTTAGGTGATTTCCGGAGAATATTTTACCCATTAAAAGCAGGATTTTCCCAATCAA
>JBAXXH010000435.1:0-1529 GCA_037127995.1 Methylococcaceae bacterium
TTGGATTCGTCGGAACCAAATGAAATATCTTCCACTTGCCAAGGAGCTTGTAGGCCAAGGGCCATGTTAAATAAAGTTGTACTATTCATCCCTATATTATCGCATTACCCACTTTAAGGGCACCGACTTTACCCGAATACAATTCGTTGAAAGTCTTTTGTGAAATAGGAAAGATGGCATCTTCCTCGATAATAAATATGCGGTAACCGATACTCATACGACCCTATCTCTCATGATTCAACCAAGCTCTACGACCGTCCCCCGGGATGTCGGTCGGTTGTAACGGTAGCGTTGAAACGCGCCACAAAAATCCGGTTGCCCAAGTTATCGGTTTGCAGCAGTGCTTTGGGTTATGTGAAGCAGAATCATTCATTTTCTTTAATCCGCATGACAATTACAGTTCCTATTTAAGATATTGATTTACTGAAGAAACGAACAGAATAACCTGGAAATATGGACGCTGACAACGGGTAATTTTTCAACGGTGATTAAACAAAACAGTTCGACTGTCTCTTTTGGCCAATTATATACCCATTATTCACTGCTGACTGGAAACTGCATGACAATAAGACTCCTCTACCTAATTTTAGGAGTTTGTCATGAATCAAGATACCAATGATCAAAAGAACCATCAAGTCCCTTGGAACAAGGGCAAATTGATTGGTCAGAAATCACCTCTCAAATTGAAAGAGATTTGGGAAATTCGCATTCGTTTGCAAATGACTAAGAACATTCGTGAATTGGCGTTATTCAACTTAGCCATTGATAGTAAGTTGCGCGGGTGCGATCTGGTTACACTTCGAATCAGCGATGTAGCTCAAAGTAACCGCGTGTCATCGCGGGCCATTATCATGCAACAAAAAACACATCGACCTGTTCAGTTCGAGATAACCGAGCAAACCAGAGATTCGCTTGAAGCGTGGATCAACCAAGCCAAGCTCAAATCGGATCAATATCTTTTTCCGAGTCGAATTCATAGTTCGCCTCATCTATCAACCAGGCAATATGCTCGTATTGTCGAACACTGGGTAAAGTCTATTGGTCTCAATCCAACGGCTTATGGAACTCATACTATGCGGCGAACAAAAGCCACTCTTGTCTATCGGAGAACAAAAAACTTGCGAGCTGTACAACTTTTACTGGGTCATTCTAAACTTGAAAGTACAGTTCGCTACTTGGGTATCGAGGTCGACGATGCTCTTGAAATATCGGAACAAACCGAAATTTAGATTTAAGAAAATATTTCTGCGGCCGTTGAAAAATGGTCGCATCTCCAAAGCAGACGTTTATATCCGGGAAATCAACCTATGATTAAAGGCTCACTAACGATCCATAACCGTCATTCGCTGTTAATTTTCGGACGACTGTTTACGACCCAAAAGCGACATTCGGCTATGATTATACGCTTACCTAAACCGGTCAGTCGTGACCTACTACAACCGTCCCATTGCAATCCTTGAAACATAACTCCGATCTAAGGAACGAGCACGAAATAACTTGAGCAAGTAGTGGTTGTAATGCGGTAAAAT